>JBDTBU010000223.1:0-12119 GCA_039923935.1 Ktedonobacteraceae bacterium
GTATGCGAACGAACTACACTATTACCAGGTTCAACTTTGACCTTAACCCGATTCGCCTTTTAGAACAATGTGGAGGACTGTGTATGTCTATTGAGACACACAAAGAGACGCTGGGCTTCCAAGCGGAAGTCACTCAGCTTCTCAATCTGATGATCCACTCTTTGTATAGCAACAAAGAGATTTTTCTGCGCGAACTCGTCTCGAACGCTTCGGATGCAATTGACCATTTGCGCTTCGCGATGCTCTCCGATGGGAGCTTGCATGAAGACGATGCTGAGATGACGATCCATATCTCCTATGATAAGGAGGCGCGTACGATTACTATCGCCGATAACGGCATCGGCATGACTCGCGAGGAGGTGGTACAGCAGATTGGCACCATCGCCAAATCGGGCACACGCGAGTTTTTCCAATCGCTCACCGGCGATCAGCAGCGCGACGCAAACCTGATCGGCCAGTTTGGCGTTGGCTTCTACTCAGCCTTTGTGGTGGCCGACAATGTTACGCTGACTACACGCCGCGCCGGACACAGTACCAGCGATGGTGCACGCTGGGAGTCCAGTGGCGAGGGCCAGTATACGTTGGAGAGCGTGGAGAAGCCTACACGCGGCACGGAAATCACGCTACACCTACGCGAAGGTGAAGATGAGCTGTTGAGCGGCCATGCCCTACGCGCGATTATTCGCAAATATTCTGACCATATCACTGTGCCGATTCTGATGCCGGTTGAAGACAAAGAGCGCGTGGGCGAGGATGAGCGCGTTAATCAGGCTTCGGCCCTCTGGACACGCTCGAAGAACCAGATTACCGAAGAAGAGTATGTCGAGTTTTATAAACACTTGGCTCACGATTTCACTGAGCCGCTAACCTATCTCCACAACCGCATGGAAGGCACACAGGAATATACGCTGCTGCTCTATATCCCATCAAACGCGCCTTACGATCTGTGGAGCCGCGAGCATCACCACGGCGTGAAGCTCTACGTACGGCGCGTCTTCATTATGGACGGCGCGGAAGAGTTGATCCCCAACTATTTGCGTTTCTTGCGTGGCGTGATCGATTCCAACGACCTGCCGCTTAATGTCTCACGCGAGATTTTGCAGAAGAACCGTATGGTTGAGGCCATCCGCGCCAATGCCGTGAAAAAGGTGCTGGGTCTGCTTTCCGACTTGGCGAAAAACGAGCCAGAGAAGTACACAACCTTCTGGAAAACCTTTGGTCGGGTGCTCAAAGAGGGCATCGCCGAGGATCACACCAACCAGGAAACGCTGGCGAAACTTTTCCGTTTCAGCTCAACGCTCTCCAATAGTGAGGCGCAGGATGTCTCGTTGGAGACGTATGCGGCACGCATGAAAGAGGGCCAGGACAAGATCTACTTCATCACCGCCGAAAGCTATGCCGCTGCCAAGGACAGCCCGTTGTTGGAGATCTTCACACAGAAGGGCATCGAGGTGTTGTTGCTCTCCGATCCTGTGGACTATCTTTTCGGCAACGAACTGCGCGAATTCAACAAGTTGCCGCTGCAATCAGTCTCGCGTGGAGAGCTTGATCTGAGCAAGATCGCCACGCCTGAAGGTGAAACGCCCATCGAACAAGCGGAACCGGCCAGTGCCGACGAGATTCAGACTTTGCTCAATCGTCTCAAGGATGCTTTGAAGGACGAAGTCAAAGAGGTGCGCGTGACCACCCGCCTAACTAGCTCACCCGCGTGCTTGGTCGTCGGCGACTACGACCTCGACCCGCAACTCCAACGTTTGTTGAAGGCTTCCGGCCAGCAGGTTCCGCTCTCCAAGCCGATCCTGGAGATCAACGCCCAGCACGCTATCATGCATAAGCTTGTGCACGAACAGGATGAGCCGCGCTTTATTGACTGGGCGCATATCCTCTACGATCAATCGGTGCTCAGCCTGGGCGAGCAGCTTGAGAACCCGGTGAGCTTTGTCAAACGGCTCAATAGTTTGCTCGCGCAACTCTAAGTTTTAAAAGAGGGATGAGATTGTCTCGTTCAACCTCATCCCTCTCTTTTTATTAGGCTGTAGCCTGAGCCAAATTCCAGCCGCCGCCCGAATAAGCGACAGGCTGGCACGTTGCGCCATGACCTGACGTGCAGTTCGAGAAAGAGCCACCAAGAGTAAACGTTGATGGCATATTAAAGCCACCGTTGAAAATATAGAGCGCATTCCCAAAATTGTTAAACACAATAAACTGTACATTGCCGTCGGAATCTATCGTGCCCCTAAATGTGCCACTCTGTGGAGACGAAGAAGGTGTGCTATTTTGTGGCGACGAGGAAAAGAGACCATTGATCTGGTTCTGTTTTTGTTGGATAGTCAGGGAGAGCTGGCTCCGAGTTCCACTCAGCGGAATAAGCACACCCTGGTAGACACCTGCAATCGTGCGGTACTTGCCAGTATTCGCGGTAGCCGTAGGCGTGGATTGATGGCCTACTGATGGCGTTGGCTGGATCGTAGGTGGTGTCGTGCGATGGCTCTGAGGGTGCCCAGTAGCGGGTTGGTTCCGCATCAGCCCCCATGTGCTTAGCCCAAGTACTACAAGCAGGAATACGCACATAATGGCTATTATAGATAGGAATGTGCGACGCGACACGCCACCTTGGTGGACTAACTTGGCTGGTGGTAGCTCGCCAAGGGTAGCCGCTGGCCTCGCAGGTAGTGTAGCCTCGTTCCAGGTAGGAGCAACCGGAGTAGGATCAGGCTTGGGCATGTGCGGTATGTTGGGCACAGCATTCAGCGCTTGCCAGAAAGCCTGCATTGAAGTAAAGCGCGTGGCAGGGTCTAGTGCGAGCGCACGTTGCAGCACTTCAGCAAACAAGCGGGGCAGCGTAGAGACAATCTCGCTGACCAAGAGCAAGGGATCAGGCTCGCCCTGTTTCATTTGCTGCCGACGTGTGGGCGCATCTATGGGAGCTTGGCCGGTTAGGAGCACATAGATTGTCGCACCCATTTCGTAGATCTCGGTAGCTAGCGTAATCTCGCCCGCAAGATGTTCTGGAGCGCGAAAATACGAGAGGTCTGTTGAGGTAAATTGGCCGTGTGGACTGGCAACAGCGGCCTGCGCATAGCCCACATCAACCAGCACCGCAATTCTTGAACTGGCTTGGCGAATCAGGTTGAGAGGCTTGATATCTCCATGAAAAACTGGCTGGTCCTGGTCGTGCAGGTACGTGAGCGCCTCGAAAATAGGTGCCAGCAGTTCTCGCAATTCGAGCCACGCGAAACGTCCGGCAGGCTGCTCCTGACGCAGTGTTTCCAGGTCTGTTCCTTTGATATAGTCCATAACAAGATATACACGTTCGTGCCTATCATCATTAAAAATATGGTAAATAGAGGGCAATGCTGGGTGGTGCAGTTGTTGCAGATGCCCTCCATTGAAGGTGAGCTGATAGCGTTCCTGTTGACTCAGACCGACCAGCTCTTTCAAAGCCAAACGATCATTTTTCGTGGGCGGTGCCTGTCGATCTGTGACCAAATAGACCGTCCCGCTATGGCCAGCTCCAAGAATGTTTTTGATGACATACCGTCCGCGTACAAGCGTACCCACCGATAACGTGGTTTGTTCCAAAGACATAGGACTAATCCCCCTAGGGTTGATTCTTTTGAGCTTTTTCGGTAAAATGTACTCTCGAAGCATTCAATACCGTGTAGATACTATGTGACTTTTGCTGGTGAACACCGTTACCTGCCACTTGTTAAACGTAGGAGCTAGCATCGAGAGTAACGAATACCCACAAACTGGTCAGATCGTGGCTAACTCGGCAGTTCAAATTCCATCCTGTAGAGATTGGCTTTTGTATTTATAAATGCAAATTTTATAAATATTACACGTCGTTTTCTTTGGGTCGAGTTTCTTAACCATGGGGTGCCGCGTCCACCCTCAGAGCTGCAATGAGCAGCAACGTTGACGATATCAGCGCTCAGGAGCACAGTGAATGGTTGATACGCAGGACTATATTGGACAGCAGATTAGCGAGTATTACGTGCAGCGCCAACTGGGTCGGGGAACCTTTGGTGCAGTCTATCTGGCTGAGCATATCCAAGATCAGTCCCTGGTTGCGATGAAATTGCTGCGACTGCAACTCACCAGAAGTTTGGAGTTAAAAGACTTTCTCAATGAGGCGCGAGTCATGCGTTTGCGTCATCCGCATATCATCCCAATTCTGGATTTTGGCATCAGCTCGCAAGATACGCCCTTTATTGTGATGGAGTACGCGGCAGGAGGCTCGATTAGGGATCGTTTCTGGCATGGTGCCAGCTTGCCCATGCCAGAAATCGTAACCTACACAAGTCAACTGGCTTCGGCTCTGCAATTTGCGCACTCGCGTCGCCTGATTCATCGCGATATCAAGCCGGAGAATATTCTTTTGAGTGCCGATGGGACAATCCGGCTCTGTGATTTTGGCATCGCTAAGATCATGGAACAGAGCGCCACGATGAGCGTCCATGCTCAAGCGGGCACCCCGGCGTATATGGCACCAGAACAAGGGCAGGGCGAGCCATGCCCAGCTAGCGACCAGTACGCGCTCGCTGTGGTGGTCTACGAGTGGCTGACGGGCCGACGCCCTTTCTTGGGCACGCCCATCGAAGTAGCTGTCCAGCATCGGCTGAACGCGCCCCCGCCTCTGAGCATCCTTCGTCCAGGTATCCCCTATGAGGCAGAACAAGTTGTGCTCAAGGCGCTAGCCAAAAAGCCCGACGAGCGATTCTCGTCGGTTGAGCAGTTTGCTGAGGCTCTGCAATTCGCTATCGATGGCTCGCCCACGGAGAAGGTGCTTATCGTGTCCCTGCCATTAGCGCCATCTGGACGCCCCACACCGTTGCCGGAGCGTGCCACTAACTTGTTGCCCAGACCAACCCGCCAGTTGCCCGGTTATGCGCCAGATCCTTTTATCGAGCAAGCAGAGCTACAGATCTCAGATCCACTTGCCGTCGAGAACTTCGCGACCCTGCTGGATAAATCTCCTGGCGTTGCTGTCGAGGATCTCGCCACCATTTTGGAGAAATCGCCTGTTGCTGTCGAGGATCTCGCCACGCTGCTGGAACAGTCACCGCCTGCTCAGGATGGCCCAACATCGCTGGTTACAGGCCCGGCGCTGACCAATCGAGCGCAACTTCGGCGCTTGATTATCCCCAAAAGACGCCGCATTATTACTGCACTACTAGCTTTCCTCATTGTTGCTGGTTGCGTTCTGGGTTACTTCGCGTTTCTGCTCCCTGGTCCTACAGGCACCCAAATACACACGCAGAATGTGATATCTGCTTATAATAAAGCAGTAGCAGAATATGGGGTGATGGCTGGTTTTGATGCGCAACATACCGGCACCAATTCCTACGAGCAGATCTTGAACGTTACGACTATTGGCAAAATGGCGCTCAAATGGAATATTCAGATAGGCAGCTTGCTTGAATCTTCACCGACTGTTGCCAACGGCGTGGTCTATCTTGGCTCAAGTGTTGGCACAGTATATGCCTTCGACGCGCTTTCGGGTAAACAACTATGGGCTGCTTCTACTGGGGGTATCACGCAGTCCTCACCAGCAGTAGCCAATGGTCTGGTGTATGTTGGCTCAACTGATGGCCAATTATATGCCTTCGACGCCGCTACTGGCAAACAGCACTGGGCTGCTCCCACCAACGGCACTGTCGAGTCTTCGCCCACTATCGCAAATGGCCTGGTGTATATTGGCTCTGAGCGTGGTCAATTGTCTGCTTTTAATGCCCATTCCGGCACACAAATGTGGAGTGCCCAGCTTTGGAATAACTCTGCTGTAAGTGCTATTCTCACTTCGCCAGCCGTTGCCAATGGGGTGGTCTATCTTGGCTCAAGTGCTGGTACGTTGTATGCCTTCGACGCACGCTCTGGCAAACACCTATGGTCTACTCCCACCCTAGATGGGAATTTTGCCTTCTCATCGCCTACTATTGCGAATGGTCGGGTCTACATTAGTTTACAAGATGTGATTAATGCACATGCGAACAGCTTATATGCCTTTTATGCATCCGATGGCCTGCCAGATTGGAACACTACCCCTTTACAGTTCACCCTCTCATCGCCCGCCATTGCCAATAATATCGTCTATGTCAGCTCGCAGAATGGTCAGATCACCGCTTTTGATGCCTCTTCCCATGCGCTAAAGTGGATCGCGCAGGTAGAAGGCGCTCTCACATCTTCGCCCCTTATCGCGAACGGCTTGCTCTATGTCGGCTCACAAACTGGTCAGATCGCTGTTTTTGATGTGCTCTCCGGCCAACAAGTGTGGAGTGACGCAACGGGAAACCCTATCGAATCCTCGCTCACTATCGCCAATGGCGTGCTCTATGCCAGTTCACGCACAGGCGAACTCTACGCGTTCTCTCTGCCCACTCAAGGCAAACCGTGAAGTCGCCCCATCGCAGCCGAAGGGAGAGCCGGCGCTGGCCTCCGGCTTTGGGATAAGGATGGGAAAACTCTTCTGTATATATACTGAACAAGACACCTTCTCCTTACACTTCCATCCAGATTTTCCTCACTCCTGCAAAACTGACATCCCATCATAACTCGATATACAAGAGATTTCCATCCCAAAACGATGCGATTCTTGCGCTCAGCAGGAAGAATGCGGTTACGAAGCCACGGATCGGAGTTATGATGGGATGTCAGCTGCAAAACCCTTGACACGGCTCATCTTTCTCTGCTATATTCTGCATAGGTCAGCAAGAGGGATGACTGTGCTGGGCTTCACGAAGCCATTCAGGACACGTAACAGAAAGCAGAGTGTGGCTTTGCGTTCTCCCTTATTGCCGAAAAGCGTGTTCTCATCCTGATTCCCATGCGTGTGCACTGGGTGCCACCTTTCAACACCAAACTGAGGCCCATGTGGGTCTTCACGATATAATGCTTTAACCCTGGCAGAACCTTTCCTAATGTGTGTCTGTGCCCCTCTGTGCCTTTGTGAGGGAACTCTCCCTATAGGAGACTCTGTTGACGAATGACACTGGGAAGAGAAAAACGGGTTGATAACTCATCCTTATGAGCACGAACGTCTCTTTTGCCCGCAAGCTCAATTCCACTGTATCTGTCATTCGTCAACAGAGTCATAGGAGAAGAGGTTTTTTTCTGTTGGGTTGCTTGCTCTTCGATGAAGATCACTCGATGCCACTGTTTGATACCTATTTTTGTTGGAAGGAATCCTTTTTTTATGCATAACGATTGTTCCGGTCCCTCAATGATCGATTATCATCGATCAAAGCACTCACCAGAGGAAAAGTCCATCATTACCCCCCCCATGGCATATACATGCGCATGCATCAACGTCTCTTTTTCTGGTTCGCCTGTTTGGGTGTGCTGCTCGTGCTGCTGAGTGCGGTGAGTAGTCTGCTCGACTCGCCTGTGGCCTACGCTGCGAGTCCGCCCTCGACGCATCCGCATCTTCCCATGACTCAGCCTTCTACCACGGGCGTGAGCGGGCCGCGTGTGTCGCCCAATCTGACGCCCCAATCCTTGCCAGTGGGTGCGTGGAATGCCTCGCAAGGTGCCTATGGGCCGAAGATCACCACCGTTACCCCTACCACCAAAGGCCGCAAGCCAGGTGAGCAGCCTGACCTGCGGACCGAGACCTCCCAAACCATTCTCAACGCAAATGGCACCTGGACCCTCAAATCGTATGGTGCGCCGATCCATTACAAGGATGCGCAAGGCCACTGGCAGCCCATCGATTCGAGTCTGGTCGGGGATAGCTCGGTGGCGGGCTATGCCTATGGCAACAAAGCCAACGGCTGGCATGTCCATTTTGCCGCTCAGGCTGGCGGACCCACCCTGGTTCACGCGACGTTCCCTACCGTGACTATGCAGGAAACGCTGCAAGGGCCTGCGAAGGTTCCGGCCCACACCAGCGGATCAGGGGTGACGTACCCTGGCGTCTTTCCTGGCACAGACCTGCTCTACAAGGTGAGTAGCAGCAACCTGGAAGAACTGCTGCTTTTACAGAATGCCCAAGGACCGACCAGCTACACCTTCGTCTACCACATTCCCGGAGCCAGCGCCACGCAGGATGCCTCCGGCAATGTGATCTTCAGCGATGCCCAGGGCAAGGTGTTGCTCGTCGTGGGTGGCTTATTCATGTACGAGTCCGACGCCAAGGGACAGATGCTACCGCAGGGTCTTGGCTCGCAAGCTGTACAGATCAGCCTGGCCAGCCAGAGTGCGGACTTTTTAGTCACACTGACTCCTGATCAGCAATGGTTGAAAGACCCCAAACGTCACTTCCCCGTGGCTATCGATCCTAGCCAGACCTGGAGCGGCGGCAACAGTGGGGGCAACACGACCGATGGCAACGTCTACGCCAGTGCCAACGATGAAAGCGCCTACCCCAATAACGGCTACGGGAACAACCAGTTGGGGATGCGCATTGGCAACTGCAACTATCCTGATGGGACCGGAACCAGTCGCGCCTATCTCAAGTTCCCGATAGGTGGTCCCCCGGCGAACGTGCATGTCACCTCCGCCAATCTGGCCATCTACCAGACGTCCATGTACGGCGGTGGACTGGGCGCGACCGTCTATGCGCAAGTGATTGGGTCAGCCTGGAATGCCACCAACCTGACCTGGAACAACCATCCGTCCGGCATTGCCAATGCTGGCAACCTGATGTCCACCACGACGGCCACAACCCAGTTGAGCTGGGTCAATTGGGATGTCTCGCAGGCCGCCTCTCTCTGGTGGCAGGGAGGTGTGCCACTCAATGGCTTTGTGTTGAGCTATGCCAATGAGAACCAGCAATGCCAATTTTTCGAGTCGGATAACAACGGCTCAAACCGGCCTACCTTGACCATCAACTATGTGCAGGATCAGACGCCTCCTACTGGCAGCCTGACGATCAACAATGGAGCCACGTCCACGAATAGCCCGGCAGTAACCGTCGGTCCATCCGCCCTCGATCCCGGCAGTATCAATGAGTGGAACAGTAACTGGACGAGCGTCAATGGGGTAACCACCAATGCTGCCAACGTGAGTGTGGATAGCTCCCAGGCGCAACTGATTTCTGATACCTCCGGTTGTGGCAGTAACGCGTGCTTTGCGCAGACCTTTTTCAGCCACACGATGAACGTCAATAACTGGCCGACCTTCACGGCGATGTTCAAGGTGGATAACCTGAGTGCGTTCCAGTTTGGCGTAATTAGTGGGGACAATAGTGGCACCCGCTTGGTGCTCACCACGCCCTTTGGTTCCAATGGAGGCTTTAATCAGATCCAGGTCTCTACGTCGGCAGGGAGTTGGAATGCGTACAACATCAACACCATCCCGTTGAGTGTGAATACGTGGTATTACGCGCAATTCAGCTTCCCTTTGTCCACTGTCGGTGCCGTCACGATCTGGCAAGCGGGCAATGCCCGTCCTGCTACGCCGACGGATGTCTTCCCTGGCATGTACATGACCAACCCCGGTCTGAATATCTGGGACAATGGAGATAATGGGGCCAACCTGCACCACATCGACATTGGCAGCGTCACGATGACCTCCAGGGACACTAACAGCGGCACCACCGGATTCGGGGTGCAACAGATGAGTGTTTCGGGAGACGGAAGCAACTGGACCTGCCCTCCGTATGGTATTGGGGGCTGGTGCATCTACTCGAATCAGAGCTACCCCTGGACCTTCCCAGGCGGAGATGGCAAGAAGACACTCTGGTATCAATTTCTGGATAATACCGGCAATGGCAACGCTTCCGGGACTACCCAGATCATCTACGACACCACGCCGCCCGTCGTGAACTCGCTCAGTCCCGGCACGGGCAACGAGGTGCGTGGCATCGCCACCATTCAGGTCAATGCCACCGATCCGGCAGCCCCCGATGGCTCCAGTTCGGGTGTGGCGAGTGCCGTCCTCTATGTCGATGGGGTGCAGGCTGGTTCGCCCGTCTCTGGCACGAGTGCGCCGACCTTCCTGTGGGATACCACCCTCCTCTCGCAGGGCGTGCACATTCTCACCGCCAAAGCCACCGATGCGGCAGGCAACGTTGGCATCATCGGCGGCTCAACCACGCTGATCGTCAGCAACACCAGCGGGATCCCCTCAGCCATGGCGGGCGGCATCAATCTGGCCAACGGTGATGCCATCGTCAGCCAGACAGACGTAGCCGTACCAGGACGGGGACCAAGCTTATCCATCACGCGCACCTATCATTCTTTGGGGACGCAACTGAGCCTTTTCGGCCACGGTTGGAGCAGCACCCTGGATGAAGGTCTAAGCTTCCCTGGCGATGGCAGCGTCAGTTTTATCGATGCTGGCGGAGGTTTCCATAGCTTTTTGCCGAATGGTAGTGGGGGCTATCTGACCTCGCCTGGTTTGTATATCACACTGGTCAAGAACGGAGATGGTACCTACACGCTCTCGGCGCGTGACCAGAGCAAGACGAACTTCAACACCTCTGGTCAACTGAGCAGTGTGGTGGATCGTCATGGTAATACGCTCACGATCAGTTATACGGGAGGCTTCCCCACCACAGTCACGGATGCCTCTGGGCGTACTTTGAGCATCACCGTCACTGGCGGCACGATCACGCAGATCACTGATCCAGGTGGGCGCGTGTACAAATATGACTACTTCAGCGACGGCTTCATGGCCGATTCAATCGATCCGTCAGGCATTGACATGGCCTATGCGTATACCAGCAGCACCGGCGGGCTGCTTCGGGCAGTGGTGCGTAACTACCTCGCTGGTGGTCCCGCCGATGCGCAGACCAATGTGACAACGAACCTGATCTACGACAGCGCCAATCGGCTGGTGCAAGTGAAGGACCCGTTGGGCTACGACACAAACTTCAGTTACAGCACAGTGGGATCTGCTAGCCAGACCACGGTGCGGCGGCTGAAAGGCATTTCGCCTGCGACCTACGCGACCTCAACCATCCTTCTGACCACCGATGGCAGGGGTGCGGTTGCCAAAGTCACGGATGCGCTGAACAATGTGACGCAGGTGCAGTACGACGCCAACGAAAACGTCACACAGGTGACCGATGCCGTTGGGCGTGTCACCACCAGCACCTATGATGGCAATGGCAACGCCCTGACCCATGTGGTGGACCCTGGGAGCAGTCCCCACCTGAACCTGATAACCAGCATGACCTATGACGCGGCCAACAACGTGGTCACGACGACCAGCCCACTGGGTATCGTCTCCAAGATCACGTACGATAGCCCAACCACAGGCAACCCGACCACCGTCGTGGCCAATTACGTGCTCAATGGGCCAATCACCAGTGACACCAACGTCACCGCGACCATCACCTATGACAGCCTTGGCGAGCCGATTACGGCCACCGATCCCCTGGGTGTGGTTGCCAAGACCACCTACGATACCCAAGGCGGTGTGCTGAGCACCACCGCCAATGCCACAACTGGTGGCAGTGGCACGCAGTACAAACGGGCGATTCTGCTCGATAACACCGCCAACGCACACCCCCTCAGCAATTACCAACTGTCGTTTCTCCTGGATACGACCTCGCTGATAGCTGTGGGCAAACTCCGCTCCGATTGTGGCGACCTGAGAATCAACGATTCCAATGACGCCACCGCCATCAACAACTACTGGGTAGAGAACTGCAATAGCAGTGCAACCGTGGTTTGGGTCAAGATTCCGTCGATCCCGGCTTCGGCCACGAAAACGATCTACCTCCACTATGGGAACAGTAGCGCGACCTCGCTCTCCTCGATCTCGAACACCTTTGTGAGAGATATCCCCAATACCCTGGCAGACTGGCCGATGCATGAGAGTTCCGGCACCACGGTCGCGGACGCCACGGGGAATGGCTATACCGGCACGGCAACGACGACCACCGGAATCGTACCGGGCCAATTCGGCAACGCAAGGAGTTTTAACGGCTTACGAGGGTATATCCAGACAGCGAACGAAGCAACGTTGCCCTTTGGGACCAGCGCCAGGACCGTCTGCGCGTGGGCGCTCACCAACTCCCTCACTGGCGTCGCGGTCATTTTTGACTCTGGCACAACCGGTACCGATCAGTACTTTGGCATCGGGCGCAAAAATGCGGATCTGGCAGGGTTCGGGTGGAACGATGATTTCTACGTGCCAAACTTCTTCAAAATAGGCACCTGGAACCAGGT
>JBDTBU010000224.1:0-13678 GCA_039923935.1 Ktedonobacteraceae bacterium
ATGGCACACACTGAAACACCTCGCACCCATTACTTTGGTCATGTCTAACCGCCTCATCCATTGCTATATAGCTGGATTTTGATTACCATGTACAGAAGTAGGACAAAATCACATACAGAGATAAGAAACGTCGCGTGAGCGCGGCCACCGAAGACGCTTTCGGTTTTCCAGCCAAACGCCATATTCAAAGCATAGATTTGTGTATACACGAGCGTTGATAGGTGGCTTTGGAATAAATAAGGTGGAGATTGCATGAACGCTGAAGCATTAATTGGAACGGTCTTAGGCACAAGTACGCTGCAACAACTGATCGGGCAGGGCGGGATGGGCGCGGTATACCTGGCGCAACAATCGCGTCCACGTCGGCAGGTCGCGGTAAAAGTCTTAATGCCCGCAACCTCATTAAAGCCACATCAGCTCTCTGCTTTCCTGGAACGCTTCCGGCGCGAAACCGATGCCGCCGCGTCCCTGGAACATCCCAATATCATGCCCGTCTATGAATATGGCGAACGAGGTGGGCTGGCCTTCCTGGTGATGCCCTATATCAGCGCGGGCACACTGCGCGATGTCATGGAACGCGAGGGCCAGATGGCCTTTACCGATGCTATGCGCTACGTTGAGCAAATGGCCGCAGCCCTGGATTTTGCCCACGCGCGTGGAGTAATTCACCGCGATATTAAACCGGCTAATATGCTGCTGACTTCTGATAACCGCCTGCTGCTGACCGATTTTGGTCTGGTCAAGATTATTTCTGAACAGCAATCTGAGCAACTGCGCCTGACAGGGGCTGGTGCTCCCGTGGGCACGCCCGACTATATGTCGCCTGAGCAGGTAATCGGTGGCGAAGTGGATGGCCGCGCCGATCAGTACTCGCTTGGCGTGGTGCTCTTCCAGATGTTGACTGGTGCAACTCCCTTTCAAGGTGAAACACCGATGCAGATCGCCTCTCAGCAGTTGCATATGCAGCCGCCCGCGCCTCGCTCGCTGCGTCAAGATCTACCAGAGGCCGCTGCACAAGTAATCCTACGCGCAATGTCTAAACGACCAGAGCAACGCTTCAAGAGCACCCAGGAGTTCGCGTCAGCTTTCCGAGCCGCGCTTGTCAAACAACCGCAACAAAACGCTTTGGACACATCTCAGAACGCTGGTGGTCTGCTGACCAATTCCAGTCTGCGCAGTAAAAGCAGCCTCTTCGATCCCAAATGGCAGGGTACTGGCACAATGCCCACTTTTGGCGCATCCCAGTCTGACACAGCGGCTTCGGCAACAACATCGTTCGCAGCACAAGCCGAGCCAACCATGCCGCATCCGGCAGGTACAGGTCTGCTCTCCAAAACTGGCTTCTTCCCCAAGGTGGGTGTGAGCGGGAACACCAGTGCGCTCCCAGCCGCACCAGCAGCAGCGGCCAATCCAAATGCAGGCTTTTTTTCCACTGGTCAGATGCAGACAGCAACCAGCACGCAACAGTTGCCGTTCAACCAGACTGGCACGCCGGGCTTTTCGACTGAGCCGACAGGCTTTCAACAAGCACAGTTCGGTCAATCCGCGACAATGGGTTTTTCAACTGAGCCAACTGGCTTGAATCAAGCGTTTTTTGCGCAATCCAACAACGTGGCTCAGCAAGCGTTTCCAACCAGCAACCTGCAACAGTTCTCGCCAACCATACAGCGACCTTTCCCAACCGGCAACCTGCAACAATTCTCTCCGACGGGCCAATCGACCACGACGGCGCTCTCACTCTTGCGGGCTGAGCAGACAACTGGTGGCAATACGATTAAGTTGACCGGTCCAGTAAAGATAGTCCAGGTTCCAGTGGCTCCCGGTCAGTATGTGACCGGCCTGTTGCCTGTCCAGAGAGAGGTGGCTAACCCTATCTCCGAGCCGCCTGTGAAACGTGCCAGCACGCTGCAAAAAGTCATGCTGGTTGTTGCTACGTTGGTGTTGCTGGTTGGTGCTGTAAGCGGTGGTTTTGTGCTTATGCGCTCACATCCTGGCTCTGCTTCTAATCCTAGCGCCACTAGCACACCATCGAACGCCAACTCACCTATGGCCCAGGCAACCGCGACAGCAGCCGCGAATATCGTCTTTTCGGACCCACTCAGCCAAAATATCCACAATTGGCCTACCACTTCCGGCCAGGGTGTAAGCTATGCCTTCCAAAATGGTGCTTATCATATCAACAATCAAAATGATAAGGGTGGGGGCGCTTTGGTTGTCGCACCGGGAACCTTTAAACAGACCACACTCACCTATCAACTCACGATGCAAGAAATTAGCGGCGAGGATACAAACATATACAATAAATTTGGTATTGCTCTGCGCTTTAACCAACAGCCAGGAAATGGGCCTCAGTCCTGCTATGTTTTTCAGATCCTTAACAATAACGGTAACAGCAAATATGAATTCTACGAGTATAATACGGATAACCAGTTCACTACCAGCAACAAGAACAGTCCCTGGAAAAGCATCGTGAGCTTCAAGCCAGGCCAGGAGTTCCATGGTGGGCACGACCAGAATGCGATCAACATCGTCAAGGTTGTCGCCGCTGGCAACGCGTTTACCTTTTATGTCAATGGCGTGAAGGTTGGTACAGCGCAGGATGGCTCCCTCGCATCTGGTTCGATAGGCATGGCGGTAGGTCTCAAAGGCACCGAGATAGCCTTCTCGAATATGCTGATGACCCTGAATTAAAGGCATTACTTTTGGCGGCTACCTTGTCAGGTCAGATGCTGGTTGGGTAAGATGGATCAAAGTGTTTCATGGCGGTACATGCCGCTACCTTTGTGAAGAAACACGAGAAAAGGAAAAATCTCATGAGTCCTGAAGCATTGATTGGGATGGAAGTGGGGAAAGGCGTCTTACAGCGCCTGTTGGGTCAGGGAACCATGGGCACCGTCTATCTGGCTTCGCAGTCACAACGTCAGGTGGCCGTCAAAGTCTTTTTCCCAGCCTCTCAGCTAGAGCAAGTCGATCACAAAGAGTTCCAGCAGCGCCTAGCGCAGGTTATCGTACAAGGCGCATTGCTCGATCACGAACATATCCTCGGCGTGCTTGACTATGGCGAACAAGCAGGTTTTCTCTATCAGGTTATGCCCTACATTGTCGGTGAGAGTCTCCAGCAACTACTCGCACATTCCGGTCCGTTGCCGTTTGCCCGGATTCAACTCTACCTGGAACAGTTAGCTACGGCGTTGGACTATGCCCATGCACAGGGCGTGCTGCATCGCGATATCAAGCCGGAGAACATTCTGCTCACTCCTGAGGGCGGTTTGCTCTTAGCTGACTTCGGTCTGGCCGGACTGACCACCGAAAGAAATTTTGCACGAGTACGCCGGGCTACATCCGGCATGCTCAACGCTATCGCGCCCGAATGCGTGCTCAATAAGCCTGCTGACAAACGTGCCGATCTCTATTCGTTGGGAGTTGTGCTCTACCATATGGTCACAGGCAGAACGCCTTTCCAAAGCGCCTCGATTATCGAGGTGGCAATGCAGCATGTTAACGCTGCTCCACCTGCGCCTAGCTCACTGCGCACCGACTTGCCACAAGCTGCCGCGCAGGTTATGCTGCGTGCTCTGGCAAAAGATCCGACTGAACGCTACACACATGCTCAAGAACTGGCCTCAGCATTTCGTCTAGCAATGGCAGGTGTAGTAGCAGGACCACCACGCCACGAACCAGCCGAAAAACTGGCGCTGAATGCTCTGCACACGCTTGCCGGGGGTAGCACGGCCAAACGGCTAGCAGTGCCACGCCACGGTGGCCTGTTCGATCCCAAATGGCAAGCCATCGCTGCTGCCTCTACAACGCAGATACCATCCGGTACTGAGGTCTCTGATCCCGTGTCCGCATCTCTCACCAAAAACTTGAGACGCCCTGGCCTTCTGAATCTCGCGAATCTGCAAGTTAATACCTTTGACGCACCAATTGCACTGGACCAGAATCAGGCTATGCCTAACTATGCAAGCATGCGCACACCAGTCGATCAGCTTGCGTTCAACGCGTCTTCTGTGCAAGATACAGGCACGCTTTTTGAGCAACCCACCCAGAACCAGCACTTCTCTGCGGATAACCCGCTCAAATGGGGCAACGCGCCGACGAGCAGAACCGGGGAGCTAGCATTCTTTGCGCAAGGCTTGCCTTTGCCTAACAATAACAAAGCCATAAAAACCACCGAACTCTCAGAGCCTGCCAAAATCATCCAGGTTCCCGTTGAAGGTGGCGATTTTAAAACGGGTTTCAGGCATATCCAACCGGATGATAAGCAGGGATCTTTCAAGCAACGTCGCAACAAACGTATGCAGGTTATTGGCCTTGTGCTGGCGGCACTCATCGTCGTGGTTGGTTCAGGCATGTTCTGGTTCGCCCAAAATTCGTCGTCCCGCCAGGCTCGAACGGCTCCCAATCCTAGCGCGAGCGCAACTGCGCATAGCAAAGCGACGGTGAACGCGAATCTTATTCTTGCCGATGATTTGAGCCAGAATGCTCGCAACTGGGTGGTCGGCCCACAAGGCTCTTTCAACTACGCCTTCAAGGACGGAGCGTACCTGATTACCAATGCGGACAAAACGAATAGCGCATCTGCTCTCCTGCCCAACAAGGTGCTCAACGCTCCCTTCGCCTATAGCCTGACGATGGAGCAACTGCAAGGTGATCTCTCATCCCCAAATAACCAATTCGGTATGCTGTTGGACACGACGAGCCAGAATACCAACGGCACACAAATTGATACCTTCTACGCCTTTGAGGTGGTGAATAAACCTGGCGGCCAGTACCAATTCTGGAAATACGATAACCGCAAAGACAGTGCTCACCCCTGGACGTTGCTCTGGAACAAAGGCTTTGGCGCGGAGTTTCTACAGGGGAGCGGCCCTACCCATTTGAATACGCTAAAGGTCATGGCGGTTAGCAAAAACTTCACATTTATGGTAAATGGAACACAGGTGGGCATGTGGCAAGATGGCTCTTTCACCAGCGGGAGCATTGGTATGCTGGTCAACTTGAATGGCGCTGAAGTCGCCTTCTCGCACTTGCTCGTAACGTATACGTAGCAGAACTTTTGCAATTATCTCGCCCATTGCGGGCCTATCTGGTGGAGGCATCATTGACGACTCTTATATTCGCCGCGCCTGTCGTGGCTACCCTATCGGCTGCCCAGTCCGTGCTCGACAGCCCTTTGACGAGCACGCTAATCACCGTCACGCTGTTCGGCACGCTCTTTCTTTTTCTCTTGAACACTGCTTTAGCAATCGTCTTTCGCAAAAGACGCGTCATAGAAGTGCTCTCGTTTAGCGCCGCTAGTCTGATCGAATTGGCACTCTTTATCTTTGTGCTGCTCTTGCAATTGCGCATCCTCACGCATGTGCCGTTCAGCCTACCTGCCCACCTGCCGATCAACCGCGCTGAGCTTGGCGGTACACTCGCCCTGGCTGTCGGCCTCTTCCCAGCCGCGTACTGGCATCGCACGTCGCTCTCCCAACTCCGCCAACGCATGGCCGACGATGCCAAAGTCATCAAGAACCACGAAGGCGGCGTACGCATTCGCAGCAATGCCCCTGGAGAATGGCTGAATTAAGTTTATGTATTGCACGAAGATGGGAGTAAAAGCATGTGACGGTGCTTTTACTCCCATCTTCGTGCAATGTATTTATACATTGTCAACATGGGAAAACTATCTTGGTGCCTCAGATCGTTTCACGATAGCGATTGGTAATTGGCAAGCGCCTATCACGCCCAAACGCACGAGGAGTAATCTTCACGCACGGAGGAGCCTGACGACGCTTGTATTCGTTGAGATCGACCAGACGCGTCACGCGCTGCACAATTGTTGGATCGAAGCCCATCGCGATGATCTCTTCGATGCTGCGGTCCTGCTCAACATAGGCACGCAGAATGGGATCGAGAATCTCGTAAGGCGGCAAGCTATCGGTGTCCTTCTGGTCGGGACGTAGTTCGGCGGAGGGTGGCTTGTCGATGATCGCTTGCGGGATCACAGCCTTAGAGCCAAGCGTGTTACGATAGATACAGAGTTCAAAAACCAGCAGCTTGAACACATCTTTGAGCACAGCAAAACCGCCAGCCATGTCGCCGTAAAGCGTGCAGTAGCCTACCGCCATCTCAGACTTGTTGCCAGTTGTTAGCACTATCGAACCCTGCTTGTTGGACATGCTCATGATAATGTTGCCGCGAATACGCGCTTGCAGATTCTCGCCAGCCAGGCCGGGATCGTCCTCGCCAAGAGCTGGGATCATGGCCTTCAACGACGTACGAAAAATCTCTTCAATTGGGATGTTCAGGCAGCGCATACCCAAGTTCTCAGCCAGTTCCCAGGCATCGGTTTTGCTACCCTCAGAAGAGTAACCAGAGGGCATCGAGACCCCCAGTACGTTCTCAGGACCGAGCGCATCCACAGCAATAGCGGCAACCAAAGCGGAGTCGATGCCGCCGGAGAGCGCAATCAGCGCCTTCTTGAAGCCAGTCTTGCGTACATAATCGCCAGTGCCTAGAACGAGCGCGGCATAAATCTCTTCCAAACGGCCCATCCCAGGCTCGATACGTTGGGGCGCACCAAGTACGATATCGCTCTGAACCATCAACGGTGTGGGCGCTGGTGCGCTGCTGACCACGTACAACGGCACATCCTCGGCGTGAACCTGGGTGCGCTCCTGGCGGCGGCGTGGATCGTGTAGACGCGAACGAAAGACTGAAGCGGTATCCAGGTCTACGATCAGCATATCTTCGGCAAACTGTTTGGCGCGTGCGATCAGGGTACCCTGAGCATCGAAAACCATGCTATCGCCGTCAAAAACCACCTCATCCTGACCGCCAACCATGTTCAGGTAGGCCAGGATCACGCCATTGTCCGCAGCACGTGTAGCCAACATCTCTTCGCGAAACTGACGTTTGCCAGCATGATAGGGCGAGCCATTGATATTGAGGATCACTTCGGCACCTGCGTGAGCCTGCATGCTTATCGGGCCAGTGGGATACCAGATATCCTCGCAGATGTTCACGCCCACATGCACGCCGTTAATCAGGAAAAGTGGAGCCTTGCGCCCAGCCTGGAAGTACCGATACTCGTCGAAAACACCATAGTTGGGCAGGTAATGCTTGTGGTAAACGCCAACCAGTTTCCCCTCGTGTATTACCGCAGCGGCGTTGTAAATATCGTGCACACGATCCACAAAGCCAATCACCGAGGTCAAGCCGGGCAGATCGTGACTAGCCGTAATCAGTTCGCGTAACGCAGCCTGGTTGGCGGCGACAAAACCAGGTTTGAGCAAGAGGTCTTCTGGGGGATAGCCCGTCAGCGCCAATTCGGGCAGGCAGACAATATGTGCACCCGCGCTATGAGCCTGGTGCATAGCCTGGAGAATTTTCGTTTGGTTGCTCTGCAAATCCCCAACAGTCACATTCACTTGAGCTAGAGCCACACGAAGCGGTATGATATTCATAGGACAAACAAACCTTTCTTCCATTTGAAACAGTCTTTCTTGTCGAATATAAAGGAGTCAATTGCTATGGATATGCAATTATATCTTTTGCATGTCGTGCCTGCTGTAGTTCTTTTCTACGGCATGTTTATTCTCTTCATGCACCCGCCAGTCAAAGTCATCGGTGCAACACTGGCTGGTGGGCTGGTCATGGCCCTTCTAAACATACTCGGTGACATTACGGCCATCCACACCTCTCTGTGGTATTATAACGCGAGCGGGCTGGTTGCACAGTTACCTCTGCCACTTTATACCACATCGTTCCTGATCCTGGGTGGATTGGCTTATCTGCTGATCTGGCGCTTCTGGCGCGGCTCCAGTCACTGGGCAGCCCTACTCTTACTAGGCGGCGTCCCCCTGCTCGGCTTCCTACGCGATATCTGGCAGGCAGGTATCACCCAGGCTGGTTTCTTGACGTGGCGCAGTCCCCTAGCCGCGCCCGTCGATTTTGTCTTCTGGCTGGTTATGTTCTTCGCGGGTTATCTGGTTTTTCGCGCCATCGCGCCTGCGCGACAGGTAGAGACGGTACAGGCAGAAGTGCAAACAAAGTCAGCGCAGGTAGTGGGGAAACGGAAATAGGTATTTATTGGTCAAACAAGAGTGATACGTGTTAGAGAGGTTGAAAATGGTTCACCATTTTCAACCTCTCTAACACGTATCACTCTTGTTTTTTGTAAAGACATCCTGTCCCAACGGACAGCCTCTCAGCCTGTCCCTTCTGCCATTACCCACTCACTTGCCCACACAGTAAGCTGACCAGACACAAACATTCCAACAGGAGGAACAGTATGACAACTGGTATTGCTCGTATTGAGCAACTGATGCTCGAAGCCACAGGCGATGAAAAGCACGACGGAGCGGCCCACTCAACGCTGGATGTGCTCTGGGTGCTCTACGACCAGGTTTTGCGCTACGATCCCCATAATCCACGCACTGAGACACGAGATCGTTTTGTGCTGAGTAAAGGGCATGGACCACAGGCGTATTATGCTATTCTAGCAGAGAAGGGCTTTTTCCCAATTGCTGAATTAGCGACCTTTATGGACTGGGAAAGCAGGCTTGGTGGGCACCCGGACCGCACAAAGGTGCCGGGTGCGGAAGCCTCAACCGGCTCGTTGGGGCACGGTTTACCGATGGCGCTCGGCATGGCACTGGGTCTGCGTGTGAAGGGCAGTGATCGACGCGTCTTCGCGCTGGTCGGCGATGGCGAATGCAACGAGGGAAGCATCTGGGAAGCAGCCTTGCTAGCAGGCCACCAACACTTGCACAATCTGACCTGCATCGTCATTAATAACCACAGCAGCACGCCAGACATGGGCGATATTGCGGCCAAGTTCGCCAGCTTCGGCTGGTCCACCAGCACGATCAATGGGCGCGACCACGAGCAATTATACGCAGCATTGGCTCACAACGATAGCACACGCCCTACAGCAATTGTCGCAACAACCGGTAATAAATAGGGAGCAATAAAAATGATAGATATGCGCCAACATATGTCTGATGTGCTGGAAACAATGCTGGAAGAGGATGAGCGTCTAGTGGTTGTGCTTGCAGATATCAGTGCCTCACGCTTCAAACCCCATCAACGTGTGCTCAACCTGGGCATTATGGAACAGACGATGATTAGTGTCGCGGCAGGACTGGCGCTGGAAGGCTTTATTCCTGTAGCCCACAGTTTCGTGCCGTTCCTGGTTGAGCGGCCTTTTGAGCAGTTGAAGGACGATTTTTGCTACCAACGTCTCGGCGGGAACTTTATCAGCACTGGCAGTTCGTATGATTGTAGCCACGAAGGCATGACTCACCACGGGCCGGGCGATATCCAGATCTTGCGTGGCCTACCAGGCATGCACATTGTTGTGCCAGGTACGGCACGGGAGTTCGAGCAGCTTTTTCGTCAATCGTATGCGAATGGCGCTCCAACCTACTATCGTTTGGGACTACGCTGCAACGAAGAAGAGCAGCAGATCGAGTTTGGCAAGCTAGCGGTTATCAAACGCGGTACAACCGCAACAATCATCGCGGTTGGCCCTATGTTGGAGGCGACGTTGCAGGCGGTTGAGGGTCTGGATGTGACAGTGCTCTATTGTACGACGGTTGCGCCCTTTGATGGTGAGACGTTGCGCCGGGAATGCGCGAGCGGACGGGTTGTGCTGGTCGAGCCGTATTATGAGGGTGGGCTGACGATGGACATCATGGCGGCTATGCATCGCCAGCCGATATGCCTCGAAACTATTGGCGTGCCCCGCGAGGTCTTGAGCCACTACGGTGCCCCGCAACAGCACGACGAAGCCTTGGGCCTCACACCACGCGGTATCCGTGAGCGTGTGCTCGATTTTCTTGCAGTGTAAGAGCACAACAAGCACGAAGAGAGAGCCGGCCAACGTTGGCCGGTTCTCTCTTCTCGTGTAGCGATGAAACCTTTACAGTCTTGGCGCTTATACTAGACGCCCAGAATGTTCGTCATCTTCTTCAGGTCATCCGCAGCTTTGTGCAGGTCGGTGCGAGCATCTTTCACGGAGTCAACCACGGCCTTCCGGGTCTGCTCGTAGGTAGCGCGGTTGAGGTTGAAGTTCTCAGGGGTCATGGCAGGGAAATCATTCTGTGCAATGTCAACCTGAGACTCGGCGGCGGCAACCTGCTGCTGATAGTCTTTGAATAGCTCTTTCAACTGGGCCTGCTTAGCGGCTGGCGCTTTCGCGATGGCGTCTTGAATACCAGGAGCAACGCTCTGCATCAGGGCTTTCACATTCTGCTCGATATTCAACTGGAGATGGCGATAGTCACGCGGCAGCACCACCGCAAAGATACGGAGTTGCGAGAAGATGTTCGCAACATCCGCACGCGCAGCCTTGGCACTGGTTTCAGCATCCAGCTTTGTCTTCAAGTTGGTCAGACCAGTCTGGTTGGTTGTGACATTCGACTGCAAGGCACTAGCCTGGTCGCTATTAATTTTTTTTGCAGTCAGATCAGTAGAGATAGCTGTGTTCAACTTGGTGAGGGCAGTCTGGCGCTCAGAGATCAGCTTATCACCAACAGCGATAACACACGCTGTATCACCAGCAGCGCATTTTGTGGGTGAAGCGGGGGCAGCAAAAACGGTTGCAGGCACCAAGGCACCAACAGCCATGACAGCCATCACACCCAGAGTCGCAAAACGTTTTGAGAAAGAGCGAAGATGAAACTTTTTCATGCGAGATAGCCTCCAAAATGTTTTCTAAGATACACAGTAAGATTAGGGCTGTGGCTGCGAGCCACTCTCTGCCGTTGCAGTTGAATCAGCGTTATCCACATCGTTTTGAGCGTTATCAACCGACTGGACGCCATTTTGCACTTGCTGGTTGATGCTCTGGATATTGCCAGATGAACCAGCCGGAGTTGACTGCGAAGTCGTCGATTGCCCATTTGTTGAGATATTCGAGTTACCGGAATTGCCGGAATTACCAGCATTACTGCCACCACAGGCAGCAAGCAGAAGCGAGAATGCAAGCAATGCCATCACCAGCGCGACATATGCTTTGCGCCGCACATGTGTCTTCATCATAGGTTTCTCCTTTTTATAAGTAGAGTATAGGTAGTCACAGTCCATGTAGGTCTGGAATAATTTTACGCTTCAAGAGGCCATGTTGGCGCTTGCCATTTAGCCGAACCTCTTTACAAATAGAATGATACTAGAGAATCCTCAAGATAATCTCAAGATGAGATACACATTTGATCTAGGTTACATCTCTCACTGAAGAGAGCCATCAAAATCCAGGAAAAAGTGGTGTTAGGTACTTTTTCCTGGATTTTGATGGCTCTCTTGCAGCATTTTTGGGAAGAAAATGGCTCAGGCCAATAGTACTAGCTTAGCGGGTCCAGACGCCTTGAGGGTCGCATGTGCGAATCACATGCAGTTCCTCGGCGCTTGGTGGCATGGTTTCAGCACAATCTGGGGCGAGACGCAGTTGCCAGCCAGTCTGAGCTTGAATCTCGGCCACGCTGCTGCCAGGATGATACGATTGGAGGAGCGCTTCGCCGTTCGTGGGATCAAATGTGAAAACGGCCAGCGTGGTGATGAGAGCGGATGGTCCGCCGCGTGGAAGACCCTGACGCGTGCGCCAAGCTGTGCCGGCTGGACCATTCTCATCGGGATAACCGTAGCCAGGGCTGGTGATAAAATCGACACGTTCGCGCAAACGGTGGCGTTCATGCGGTAAAATAATTGCCAAACGACGCGCAAAAGAGGCGATGTCCGCACCGCCTCCACTACCGGGCAAGCGCACTTTGGGATGCTCCCAGTCACCGATCAGTGAGGTGTTGAGATTGCCATAACGATCAACTTCCGCGCCACCGATAAAGCCCAGATCTATCTCACCTGCGGCCATCAGACCAATCACGTTCAGCGTACCAGTGGCCCAGAGCGCACCTGCGAGATTGGGAGCATCGCCCATGGTGTAGAGCAACTCGGCAGCGGGCGTATCGCGCAGCACGCCAGCTTCAAAGAGGCCGAGACAATTGGGCGCGTGTGTGCCTTTGGCTAGAGCAAAGGCGATGAGCGGCAGACGCATCCCCACAAAAACGCGCTCGTTATCCTGAATCTGCCGCGCAGCACACACCACCATCAATTCTTTGGATGTGTAATCCATGCTTCGCCTCCTAATATCCATAATCAACGGCTGCAGCATAACGGTGCTCTTTCACAGCTAATGCCTGCCTACGCTCTCTATCTATTTTTGCTAGATATGCAGTGCGGTCAGGCACATCCAGCACCCACTCGGCCAGCCAAGCTGCGTAACCCTCAACCGTGCGTGTGCGTGTATGATACTCGTGGAAAAAAGCATGGTCGCGGTTATAGTAGCCTTGCACAGGCGCGGGATGCGCTCCCCAGGGTGCGTGAACCACTGCCCGCACTTTAAAAGATGGTCCCAGCACACGGTTGGGATCGCTGACGATCAGTGTACGCGGCACAATCTCCTCAGCGACCACAATCACATCGCGGGCGGCCAGCATCGCCTCTTGCGCAATCCCAACGTTGCCCCAGAGATGCGCGTTGCCATCCTCATCGCTGCGTTGTACATGCAGAATAGTCACATCGGGCACGATGGCTGGAACCAGTAGGACAGGTGAACCATCTAGCGGCGAGGTATCCAGGCGCAGAGTTGGATTGTGGCGTGGGAGATCGCTACCAAGCAGGGAACGCGTCGGAATATAGGGTGCACCCATAGCTGCCGCGAACAGGGCCAGCCCAATCGTGAAATTGCTGTGTGACTCGGTAATCAACGGATGCGGAATGGCCTGCTCGCTCGCTCGACGATAACAGTGACCCAGACCCTCGCTGACATTGCCAACCCAGGCGGTCTGCACCTTCGCAACGCAGCCCGCGCCAATCAACTGATCGAAGAGAATATCAGAGATCGGGCCAATCAGCGTCAGATTCTGGCGGCGCTGGCGGATGATCTCATGGGCTGCGGCAAAGGGAATGAGATGTTCCAGAGCCAACCCAATAGCTACTGAGGCACCATCCGGCACATAGCGTGCGATAGCCTCAGTTAGCGTTGTAAGCTTACTCATACAGTTTACACCCCTATGGGACTATATTCAACAATTTTATTGGCAAAGTCATCGGAGAGATAGATATTGCCATGCGTATCGACCACTAGCCCCTGCGGCTCAATAAAGCCCTGGCTTGCCAAAATATCACGTTTGCCCGTTAAGAGGTCCACCCGAATTAGCGCATGTATCGAAGATTTCAAATCCGTAACCAGCAAATTCCCCTGGAGATCGAAGGCCACATCATCGAGCATACCAAAACCGCCCATGCGCGTAATAGTGCCAGTGGGCGGAATTTTCCAGAGTTCCCCGCCGCACTCATCGGCCACGTACACATTTCCTTGAGCATCGACTGCCGCGCCCACAGGCCGAGAGATATGCGTGGCTAGTAAGGTCAGCGTTTTCCCATCCAGACTCATCCGGTACACATCGCCAGTTGGGCTATCGGGTATAATCAACGTCTGCGTCGTTGGGTCCAAAGCGATGCCATCGACCCCATCCTTACAAGAAGCTCTGCTCGGCATACCAGGTAGAACACGCAAAACAGTTAGCGATGTGGACGAAGGAGAGAGCGCCAGAATACGGTTTGTCTGCTGTTCTGCAATAATTAAAGTGCCATCCGGCAAAAAGACCAAGCCCTCTGGAGTAGCCAAACC
>JBDTBU010000225.1:0-9818 GCA_039923935.1 Ktedonobacteraceae bacterium
ACCTTGAGTATCACGGGCTTGCCTGCGCACGCGACTGCATCCCTCACAGTTGGAACGGTGAACGTGCCAGGAAACTCAGTACTTACTATTGCCACCACTGCGCAAACTCCCAGTGGTTCCTTTACGCTCACAGTACTCGGTACAAGCTCCACAGTATCACATACGCTCGACCTGATTTTTGAGGTGATCCCGCCCAACTCCGATTTCTCGCTCTCAGCCAGCCCCAGGTCACAGACCGTTTCAATCTCAGAGGGCGTCAATGCTGTTTATAGTATTCATGTGGCAGCGAAGAATGGCTTCATTGGTACGGTGAATTTTACCGCCACAGGTGCAGGTGCGCCGCCTATCGACCTTGGCTTCGAGAACCCAAATACCCTCGGCCAGACGGTGACAGGTTCGGGAGACATCGATTTTCTCTTTAATCCTGCGCAAACTGCACCAGGTACCTATACATTAACTATTACCGCGACAAGTGGCCCTGTGCAGCATACGCTTACAGTAACCGTCACTGTTGTGCCGTAATACTCTCTTTTTACGGGCAAAGCCTCTTGTAACCCTGTCATCAAGACCTCCTCAGAAGCTCTGCTAAGGCTTTTGAGGAGGTTTCACCCTCTTCCCTTCACTCTTATTCATTCAACTTTTTAGCATGAGAAAGCCCTACACCACAATTCAGAGCGAGCAAGAAAACAGACAAGCTATGGTATACTAGAGCGAACCTATGTGGATTGAATACTGTGTGTAGAAGCAGGAGGCAATGGTTATGGCACTGCGGCGTGACGATCACAGAATGAGCGTCGAAGACTACTTTAAACTACGCGAGAGCGATCCCGATCATCGGTATGAGTATGTCGATGGTGAAGTGTATATGATGACAGGTGGAAGCGTGAGACATTCGCGCGTTGGGTTTAATCTTGCTCATGTTATAGAGAACCTGCTAGGTGATAGCCCTTGTGTGGTCTATAACTCGGATGCCTGTTTTCAGGTAGCTGAAGATCGCTATGTTTGCCCCGATGTAACTGTCAGTTGTGATCCAAGGGATAGCGATGAGAGCGCTGAGGAAGAGGATCTGAAAACGCTCCAATACCCTTGTTTTGTGGCAGAGGTGCATTCACCAAGCACACAAAGGCTGGATCTGGATGTGAAATCGACATTTTATCAGGACTATCCAACCATACAAGAATTTTTGCTGGTGGGTACGAAAGCTCCAAAGGTGCGGCTCTATCAGCGCGAGAGCAATAACCGCTGGACCATCTACATTCTCAATTA
This sequence comes from Ktedonobacteraceae bacterium, assembly GCA_039923935.1. Classification (GTDB taxonomy): domain Bacteria; phylum Chloroflexota; class Ktedonobacteria; order Ktedonobacterales; family Ktedonobacteraceae; genus Paraktedonobacter. Next base: position 1,267 of record JBDTBU010000225.1, read on the forward strand.
TGAGGATGAGGTAGAGTTGACCAGCCTAGGTGTACATTTCCCTGTCGCAGCGCTTTATAAAAAGACGCGTTTCTCCAAAAGTGAGCCGGAGGCGAGCGCCATCTCTCCATTCGAGAGCTTACCACTGCGTCCCACCTGAATAGAGAGACGGTGCTCGCCTCCATCTCCCAGGTTCCGCAAAATGTGACGGCCACCCATTGTGCAATACATCACAGCCCGCAATGGATGGATGTGATATGATCTACCTACAAAAGTTCATAGCTCAATTCTAATGATCCAACTATAGAGCAACCAAGTACGTATAAAGCGTAGCGATTGCAGTTTAGTACTGAGTAGAAGGAGAATTTCGCATGATTTGCCCCCATTGCCAGAGTCAGGTAGCCGATGGCGTGAAATTTTGCGGCGTGTGTGGGAAGCCGACAGCCACCGCTCAACAGCCACAAAGCCAGTATGGCGGGACACCGCCACCACAACAGCAACCGAATATTTATGTGCCCCCCAATCAGTACGAGGAGTACAGCAGCAATCAAGTCCTCGGTGCCGCTGTACCACGCGCCGAGATGCACAATCCCAAGGGACCGTTGCGGGTGGGCGATATGACAATCACTATCGACGGCGAATTGGTTCCCGTGGTGGATGTCATGCTCGGCAACCAGCTCTCGATCTACTTTGAGCACCATATCCTGCTATGGAAACATCCCGGCGTGCAGCTTGGCTTTAAATCGCTCAAAGGCGCAGCTAGGCGCTTCTTCGCGGGCCTGCAAATCCTTATTAACGAAGCCCAGGGACCAGGCAATATCTCGTTCTCACGTGATTCGGTGGGACAGATTGTGGCTCTGCGTCTGCAACCAGGACAAATGGTCGAGGTGCGTGAGCATCAGTTTCTCTTTGCCACCAGCAACGTCGATTACAACTTTACCTTTGTGCAGGGCGCAGCCAATATGCTTTTCAGCCGCACCGGCCTCTTTATCGACCAGTTCTCCTGTCAGCGTGGCGAAGGCATGGTCATTCTGCATGGCTATGGCAATGTCTTTGAGAAGGTACTAGCCCCTGGCGAAAGTCTTGACGTGGAGCCGGGCGCGTGGCTCTGGAAAGATCCCTCGGTACAGATGAGCGTGACTACCGTGGCAGGCTCACAGCGCGGCGGCGGTATCCTTGGCGCGATTGGCGGACTGGTCGCTGGCTCGTCGTTCGTGCTCAATCGCTTCACTGGTCCTGGTCGTCTGGGCATTCAGTCGATGACTTATCATCCACCGCAGCCCGAAGGCGCACAACAAGCTGGTGGCCAGGGTAATCTCAACCTCGGACAGTTCTTTAATAACTAAACAACCAGGGTAAAACCAGCAAAAACGTGGGTATAGCGTTGGTATGCCCACGTTTTTGCCGGTTTTACCCCTGATTATTATTTCTTTCTTTATTGATGCGCAAAATCTTGAGCATATATTGTTCTGAGTTGAGATAATGCGGATTGCGCTTGATATATTTACCCACGACTGCAATGGGGTGCAGTTTGAGCATCTCCACCACTAGGTTGGGCAGGAGTTTACCGTGGTCATAGTGCATCAGCGCGATAATTGGCGCGGTCTGGAAGGTAAAGACCGCATCCGCAGCCGCCTCGTACTTCAAGACCTGTTCAGCCGAGGCCACATCTTTGGTCAGCCAAGTCATATCTATCGAGATGCGTACCGCCTGCCAGCCTTCGCGCAGAGCTTGCGCAATAAATGTCTGATGCGCGGAAAGCAGGAAATAGGGATCGAAACGTTTGCCACCTGTCAGCAGGATTTCACGTTCCTCGTACAGCACCAATTGTCCAGTCGCGATCAGCGCATCTACATCCACATGTAACTTCTGCAATTCGTCGCGAAATTCTTTTATCTGAGCTGGGGCTGCGGCAAACATACACTTTTCAGAGAGGGAAAGACCCACACGCATCAAATGTGCCGTTACCCCAGGTATCTCTGTTACTTTACTGTAAAGCTGGCAGATATGTGAGCCAGGGGGAATACGCTCAGATTTACCCTCAACGTTAAGATCCATAGCAACCTCCACTAGTTATGATCGACCATGTAGCTATGGCCGAGCGTTTCGGGCTTTCCATGCCTGGCGAATACGAGCAGCTCGATTGCTCATGATAACAATCAACATACTTAATATACCAAAAGTGCCGCCACCTGAAAGAAAAGCAAACACAAGGCTGCTGAGCGTCCTTTGCGCACTGAAGTGCTCTACTTGTGTTAGCAGCAGCACACAGAGCGTAAGAGGCAGCGCGAAGCACAGCACCCAAGTCAGCACTACCCGCAAACCCTGCACGAACGACAGAGGCTCTTCTCCGCTATAGGGAAACAGCACACGCTGCATCAACGGTGCACTCGACTGGTTCTGCATAGAACTATCTCAGTCCTTCCTTTTGCTGGTACTGCAACCAACGCTGCAATACGTCTTCTGCCTGGTAAAGAATATGAATCTCATTTTGATAGGTCAAACGGCGGCCAGCCTCCGACAAAGGGAACCACTCGACCACATCATATTCGTGATCGTGTAAAGCCGTGTCACCGCCAATAGCCTCAAAAAGAAAATGACGTACTTGTTTCGCATAACGTACCTGATCGCGGACAAACGAATACGAGATGCTGCCTACATAGGTAATCAAGCGCACTTGCAGGCCAGTTTCTTCTTGCACCTCGCGTACCGCAACCTGCTCAATGGTTTCACCTTGCTGTGGCGTTCCCTTGGGAAGCGCCCACAGACCCGGATTACTTCTGCCCACCAGCGCGATCTCTACAATTGTCCTCTCCGCTAACCCTTCTGAACATTCGCTATACGAGCCAGATTGTCTGTCGGAGGAGAGTGGCACAAGCCGAAAAACGACTCCACCTGCGGAATATGCCCGTATTGTTCGATAGCGTTCCATAACTCGCAAAAAGCCTTCCTCTCCCACCACAAATGCGGCTCAGTTACCAAATTAATCGGGGACGAATACCGCATCCCTACATGCGCTCTACACTATACAACATCCGCTGGCCTATTGGTAGAATTTTAGCACAAGAAAGACTGCCTGTCTCATTCAGGATAAGACGGAGGCTGCCTCTCTCATTCCCCACATGCAGCTTGCTCACGTCTCTCCATTCAGTTGGCTCCGGGCGTGGTTAGGTTAGGTTAGGGCTTGGCGCACTGCCTCTAGATTTTTCGCTGGCGTTTCAGGGGAGATTGCGCAGCCAGGAGCTAGCAGAAAATGCTGCCCGTTGGTCTGTTCCACTGCTTTGGCTACTTCGTCGCGCACCTGGTTAGGGGAGCCATCCTTGAGCGCACTCTGTTGGCTGATCCCGCCCATGACAGCTCTGCCGGAGCGTTGTTTGCCATCGCGCAGGCTGGGGTTTCCCTCGGCGTTCGTATCCCAACTGAGGACATGCACGGGATAGGAGGCCAGTTGATCGAAGTAGATGTGCGTGCCACAGTTATGCAGGATATTGAGCTTTGCGCGGCTTTTAAGCGCGTCCAGAAACTCCAGATCGTATTGCTCGCCAAATTCGCGATACTGGTCGGGTGTCAGCAAACTTTGTGAAGCCCAACCCTTGGTGGTGTAGAAAACTCCGTTGGCCCCGTATTCCAGGCAGGCAATGGCAAACGAGGTGAAGGTTTCGGTGATGATCCGCAAAGCTGCGTGCATAGCCGAACGATCCTCGCGAATAGTTTGCAAGACTGGCTCGATGCGATTTCCCGCCAACAGTTTTGCCACCCCCAGGGGACAAAAAATTGTTTGGACAAAATACGCGTCGTAGCCTACAGAATGGTTCACCAATTGGAGTGCCTTCAATTGCTCAGCAAACACGCCCTGATCCGGTTCCAGAGGACGTAGACGTTTCCAATCAGAGGCGCTTTTAATCGGAAAATGCTCAATCACTGGTGGCTGATAGGGCTGACCAGAGGGCCGTGCTTTGACCTTCCAGCCCTCAACATGATAGCTGCTCCGAGGAGTAACCTTCACATAATCCCAATCGTAGCGGGTGAAATTCTCCACCGTCGCTTCGGCCAGACCGTGCGCACTCCATTCACGCTCGAAATCGTGTCCCCACATACTGGCGGGCACACGATCCACGGCCTCACCGCGTAACGCGGCCTCTACTCGTTCTTTTTTATTCATCAGTGCTCCTTTTATGAAGACAGCCATCTCTGCTGCCTCTAGCATCTATTCTTTCTCAAACAATCTTATTGACGTATCTCAAGTTGATAGTGCGCCTGCAACGTTGTGTCTGGCGCATATGCCGCGACGACCAACATAATCCGCGTGACTTGGTTGCCAAACTGGGGCACAGTCAGCGTACCCTGCCCTGTGGCGAGGTCTACGGTCATCGTTTGTACGGTAATGTGTGGTGGACCGCTACTATAGACGATGGCTTGCACCAGATACCGTTCGGGCAGGACATTGTTGGAACGGACAAAACCCGCGCTAACCCAGCCGTTGTCCATGGTGATATCATCTTGGAAATTGAGCTGCGGGATGCGGATCTGATCCAGTGCAAAGCCCTGCAAATGGACTGCTCCATCCGTCACTTCTTCAAAACGTACTTGGATCTTCTTTCCAGCATACTGGCTGAGATCGACACTCTCCTGCATCCAGACAGGTGTGACTCCACCGCCGCTCACACCTGTGTAGCCATTGCCCAGGTTCAGTCCACTGGGATTATCGGTGGTCGTCGTGCTGCCCTGAAGCGTTGTCCAGTGCGTTCCACCATTGCTAGAAACCTCAACATATGCATAATCATGAGCTTGTTGTAGATCAAACCAAGCTGCAAACTGGAGCGTCGCGTGTTGTCCTTGCAAGCTGCTCAGATCGAAGCTGCGCGTCAGGGTGCTATCCAAATTATCGGCGCGATTGCCCCACCATTCGTCGGCTGACCCTTGGGGATCGTTGCCCACCAGACGCACAGTGGGCGAGCCACTGAGGTGGATGGTCAACGTCCCGCGCTTGGCGGCGAAGGGATGCAAGTCGTAATATTGCGCCGAGTACTGCGACACCTGGCTCGTTTCATTCATAGGATAGGCGTTGATAACCCGTTGTGGTGTGACACCCGGCAGGTGAATATTCGGATACCCATATTCTCCAGCGTCAATGCTTGGGTCTGCGACGGCGTTTGCCACCATCCATTTGCCTACAACATCGATAAAGTGTTCAGTATAGCCATGCTTGGTTAGCACATCATCAAAATTGGTAGGTGGTGTGGCAGGATCTTGCAGGACTTCTTTGAGCACACCGTAGCCGCCGTAGTGCTCAGCGAAATAATCCATGAAAAGATAGCTCGCACCAGCATGAGCGGCATTCAGGCTAATGGTGCCGGGCCAACTGGTCAATTGTGTGTCAGGGGTGCGCAAAAAGGTCGTATCCACACCGCCAGCAGAGTAGTTATTGAGGCGCTGGGCCAGTACAGCCAGACCCTCGTTAAACCAGCTCGGCGCGAGTACTTGCTGATGCCAGCCAATCACGCGCTGAAACTCGTTAGCCAGCGTGGCGTTATAGCCGGAACTACCGGGTATCTCGCTATCGAGGCTCAGGTAAAACATCTCGCGCTGGTTACTGTAGGGGCTGATGCTGCCTGAATATTCGTCCTTCTCCAAAAAAGAACCGCCGACATTCTGCCCAAGGCCCACCGCATTGAGAATGGTTATATGGGTATTAGCGTCGATGCCCGGCGTCCATTCTGCACCAAACTGTGTATGGTCTGTAGGGTAGATTTGCTGCTCAAAGGTATCAGCCGAAGTTTGGAGCGCGGCCTGGTTAAAGGGCTGCCCATCCTCGACGTACATATACGCGTGGGCGGTGAGATAGACCAGACGCGCACGAATTTGCTGATAGGTTGAGGTATCCTGATTCTCAAGCCAGAAATTTTGCTCCTGTCCCACCTGTTCGTTGAGCGGTACGCTTTTAGCTGGATGGGCAGGCGGTGTATACCCCTTAAAGCGTTGCGCCAGGCTCAAGAGATCGCGTGCGGGATGAGGCGTCATCAGCAGCATTTGCTCGGTTTGCAACAAACCTGGCAGAGCCTGGGTGGTGGGCGAAGGCAAATTGCTGCCTGGCTGGTCCACATCAGGGGTGGCTTGCACGCTCGCACTACTGCTGGTCGCGCACGACGAGAGCAGCAGTAAGCAGAGACAGAGCAGCGTCAGCACTCGTCGGCTCATGCCTGTTCCTCCAATTCTTTAAAACGATAGCCCAAACCGCGTTCGGTGAGGATATAGTGCGGATGCGCTGGGTCTTGTTCCAACTTCTGGCGCAGATAGGTGATATATAAACGCAAATAATGCGACTCGTCGCGATACTCATGGCCCCAAACCTTCGAGAGCAGCATCTCATGGGTTAACAGGCGTCCGGCATTGCTGACCAGATGGTAGAGCAAACGATACTCGGTTGGGCGCAAAACAACCTTCTTGCTACGCACCATAACCTCGCGGCGTGAGAAATCGATGGTTAGGTCAGGATCGACGACAATGCGAGTTTTGCGGGCCGGAGGTGCCATCAATGAGCGCCGCAGCAGGGCACGAATGCGGGAGAGCAGTTCGGGCGGACTAAAGGGCTTGGCGAGATAATCATCTGCCCCCAGATCAAGGCCGCGAATCTTATCTGCCTCGCTCTGGCGCACAGTTAGCATAATCACTGGCACCGTCGAAACCTCGCGGATGTGGCGCAGTGCCTCAAAACCATCCATCTCCGGCATGGAGACATCGAGAATAATCAGGTCAGGGAGCATATCACGTAGTTTTGCTAGTGCCTCAATACCGTTATTCGCCTCTTCTACGCTATAATGCTCCAATTCCAAATTCATGCGTACCAAATCGCGGATGCGCGGCTCATCATCGACGATCAGCAGCGTCATATCTCGTGCATTAAATGCGTCTTTTTCCATCAGAAAACCACCATCGGCAACTGTGCCTTTTCCTCACGAAGTAAACTAAAAGAGAATGTAGAACCGCTATGTAACGTACTTTCCACCCAGATGCGTCCACCATGAGCCTCAATAATCGCGTGACAGATATACAGGCCTAGACCAGCGCCCTGAATACCCCGGCTCGTGCCCTCGCCAGCTCGGTGAAAACGCTCAAAAATCTGTTCTTGCTCGCGTAGTGCAATGCCCATGCCCAGGTCGCTCACACTCACGATCACTTCCGCGCCTGTCGCTCGGCACGCTACCGTAATCTCGGCTTTGTCAGACGAATATTTGATGGCATTGTCCAGCACATTTTGCAAAACCTCTTCAATGCGCTCGCGATCCGCCATCACCAGGGGAAGATGAGCAGGCAGATCCAGCGTAATCGCAGCTTCGGGACTCTTCACCCGTTGGCGTTCGGCCACGCGTTCAACGAACCGTGCGAGGTCCAGTGGCGTGATCTCCATCTGCAAGCCGCCAGCCTGAATGCGCGAGGCGTACAGCAGATTGCCTACCAACTTATTCAGACGATCCGCCTCTTCCTCTATAGCTTTTAAACGGATGCGCAGGCTTTCCGGGTTCAAAGCAGCGTCAGAACGAGCCAGAGTCGAGGCATAGCCTTTAATAATCGCGATAGGCGTCTGCAATTCGTGCGAGATGACTGAGATAAAGGTTGAACGCTGCTCCTCTTGTGCACGTTCGCGTGTAATATCACGTACACTGAGGATACCAATGGTCGGTTCGCCATGTGTCGAGTAGATGCAGGAAGCGGTGACTGAGACATCAAACTGCTGTCCGTCGCGTGCCACAATCAGCATTTCGCGATCTACCACACGTTGTCCAGCGAATGCCTGCAAAATGGGCGAGCCTTGCAGCCCAAGGTCGTGTCCCTGGCGATCCTTCGGACGTAGCACCTCGACATAGAAGCGCCCCAACACCTCATGCTCGTGCCAACCGGTTAGTCGTTCCATGGCCGGGTTGAAATCGAGTATACGCAGAGCCGCATCCACGGAAAGAATCCCCTCAGCACTCTGCTCAAAAATCGCCGCTCGCCGCTGTTGCTCTTTAACCAGGGATTGAGCACGTAAGGCAGCACGCAGGCCCGCAGCCAACTGGGCAATCAAGAGTGGATAGTCGTCCACAAACGGGGCAGCGACATCTGTTGGTCGTACACAATGTAACATGCCCAGTGCGCCCGCAGCATCAGAGACAAACACGGAGCAGCGTTCAAGCATGGGCAACTCTCCAGGAGACTCTTCAGCTTCGTCGAGCGACTGAAAAATCTGGAACTGAACTGCCAGTTCTGGGGAAAGCTCCTCGCAAACCCACGGCAGAGCTAGTCCAGGCTGGACACGCTCGCGCATGTGTATCAATAATAAAGCCGCCTCATCTTCGTGTAACTGATAAAGAGTATACTCTGAACTGCTCTGTGGGTCAAACGCTGCGTTAGCGAGTACAAAAACGCCAGCTAGGCCGCCTAAAAGCCGCACAGCGCTGCCTACAAGGATGGTTATCTGATCAAAAAGATCCTCGGAATGGTGAATGTGGGACCAGGACATACGAAGTTGCTCCGTTACAGATGGCTGTTTGTGTGCCAAATGACAGGGTTATTGTAGCATATTGTGACAAGAT
>JBDTBU010000226.1:0-10815 GCA_039923935.1 Ktedonobacteraceae bacterium
CGGGATTCGAACCCGCGACATCTTCCTTGGCAAGGAAGTGCTCTACCACTGAGCCACTCCCGCATTTTTCACATCGATTTGAACCTCGTTGGAAGCTCTCTCGTTTGTGTGAGTAATATACTATACTCCCCAAATTTTGTCAACTGGTTTTTGAGGGAAAATTTTTTATGGCAATGGAAGCTGCTTATGCACACGAAAAAGAATCCATCCCTCCAAGACTTCTTCTAATTCATTACGACAAGCTTCAAGAGTATCGGCATTAGCGTACACTCCATTGAAACCGGGAATTTCGCCATAGAATGTCCTATCGGACGGTAAAATTTCGTAGCTAGCGTGGCTCATCGCTGTACGGATATAGCTCGTTAACATTGGTAACCTCTCTTCTTGTGCGTTTTCATTCTCCCATATCCACACTATCTATTATACATCATGATATGCAAAAATTGTCAGCAGAAAATATATGCTTGCCACTGCCCGCTTCCTTGCTGTATGATAACGCTCAGAGAGTAACTTCATCATTGCACGATGCCAACAATCCCATTCAGGAGGACACGATGCCCGAAGAACGCAAACCGGTCAGCATTCTCTTCGCCGATGTTACCGGCTCTACCGCGCTGGGCGATAGCATGGACCCGGAGGATGTGCGTGCGCTCATGAGCCGCTATTACGATCACGCCCGGCGTATTCTGCCCGCCTATGGTGGCACATTGGAAAAGTTTATTGGCGATGCCGTGATGGCGATCTTTGGGCTGAACCAAAGTCATAGAGACGATGCTGAACGCGCTCTGGCTGCTGCCCTGGCTCTGCGTGAAGCCATTGAAACTGATGAGTATCTCAGTCGCGTTTTTCGTCTGCGTAGGAAGGCGAGGGCAGACCGAGATCATGAGTGATGATATCGAACAGGAGAAACAAGCACTGCAACATATTGCTATCCCTATTTTGTATATTGCATATGTAAATACATCACAGTGTACCAGTGAGTTCTACAAAACACAACAAACAAGCGGTGATAGGGTGTGTTAGAGTGAAATATCAAATCCTCGCTCACGCAACAATTCCACTACTCGATCAAGATTCTCTGGCGAGACACGTACGAGGCGCTTCTCGGCGGGGAGAGATGCGCCGAGCAAGGGGCCGATCTCTTCATCGGCTAGGATGTCTGGCAAGGTCGAGGCGGCGAGGCTGAGCAGGGGAGCTGACTCGATCTGTGGGGTCGGTTCCTCGCTATAACCACACCCCCAGAGTTTAAGACGGATGAGGAAGGAACCAGGGATACCACCCGCGCAATAATGCTGCAAAAAGTGGATAATCGCGTCAAGCGTACAACCAGAGGCCATAGCTTGCTGGAGAGAGGCGAAGGTCAGCCTGCGCCAACTGGTAGAAGCATCAGTTTCGGTAACGCGCTCCAGTTCAGTAGCCAAATAGAGATTAGGCAGGGCATAGAGCGGTTTGAGCAGCCCATCTGGCAGCAAGTGCCACTGGGCCTCACGCGTGAGCAAAGGTGCGCCGGTTAATAAGTCCTGGTGCTGTGCGGCTGAGATCAGTGCGGGCAAGTAGTCGCGTTGCCAGAGTAGTTCTTGCAGGTGCGCGAGATGCTCTGTGGTGACTTCGGCTAGGGTCGGTGCGAGACGGCGCACAAGCCATGTACAGGTCTCAAGGTTGTTAAATAGCTCATCCAGTAACGCGGGATCATCGACTTCCAACAGGGTTGTGCCCCGCCACAGTTCGACGCGCCTAGCTTGGCGTTCCCACTCCACCAGCGAATACTGAATGTTTTGCGGGATTACTCCGCCAGCAGCCCGTTCCAGGGTCCGCTGAATCGTCTCGGCACTCAGGCCCAGTTGCACTGCACGTGTGACGCTGGCTTTGCTCAGACGATACTGAGCGATATGCTCCAAGCGCACGCGCTCCGCAAAGGCATCTAGCTCGACCAGGAGAGACTCGGAGACAGGCGCCAAAGCCACGAGATCGAAGTTGGGCTGCACAACCAGGCGTCCTTCTGGTAGATCAGCAACCTCTGGCATGGCGGAACTAGCCAGCAGGCCCGCGCCCTGTGCCAGACGAAAGGCATCGGGATGTTCAGCACTATCCTGCTCGATCATGCCCAACCAGTACAGCGGCCCGGTGAGCAGAGCGCGAATAAAGCCGCCCTCAACAAGATGCCAGCCCTCGCGATGCGTCAGCCAGCCACGACGCAAACGAAAATCCCAGCCATACGGGTTGCTACCCAACGAATACCGCTCGGCGCGTGCACCATACTGACGTGGGAAGAGCAGGTAGGGTACATGCAACTTCATATACGCCACAAATGCGGGCAAGGTGTGCCAGGTTTCAGGCGTGACACGCAACACATGATCCACGACCAACAAGCGCGAATAGACGATCTCTTCATGGGCAGGATCGAGCGGGGAAGGTCCGGGCCGTACCACTACATCGGGAATAAACGCGATTTCATTCCAGAAAGGCAGTTCCAGCCAAAGGCGAAAACAACGCCACGCCCGCACAACCAGAGGCTGCTCGAAAAATTCGCGGGCTGGGGTCGCATGTAGAGCACCCTGCCGTTCGACAAGCAGACCTAGTTTCATCAAGAGCAAGCGTAGGAAGAACACATATGGCGCATCGTTCTCGCTATTGACCTGCGCACTGTTCAGACCTTGCGCAAACTTGTCCTGCGCGGCCAAAGAATCGATCACCTGACGTAGAGATGTGCGCGTGAGCAAATGGCTATTCAGCAGGGGCAGGCCATCACGCATAGCAGCAACCAGCGACCAGTAGAGGTACAGACCACGTTGGAAGGCGTGCATGTTCTCCCCAGGCAATTCACCCTTCTCAGTCGTGACGGGCCGCTGAAATTCAGCCAGCTTCCACTCCTGATGAGCAATTTCCGCGACTGCTTGCGGCACAATCAGCACGCCGTCGTAGACCCCATTAGCATAATCGCGGCCCACAAAGTTGGTTTGTTTGCCCCAGAAGAGCAAGCCAAGCACGAGCAGACGGTGCAATGCCTGCTCAAAAGGCCCGTGAGGATGGGGCGCAGGATAAAGCGAAGGCAGTGTTGTGGGGTGTCCAGCTACCATTACAGGAGCAGAGCGTGTAAGGCTGCCTTTTTCCTGGACAGGTGCAACAACGGCGAAAGGTGAGTCTGGGGAACTGAAATACAGAGCCAGATCGCGACTGTTGGCACGTCCACCACAGGCCACCAGTTCACGCAGTATACAAACCTCAGCATCACCAAGTTCACGCAATAATTCACGGCAGGCATGTGGCTCGAACAGATACTCGGCCAGTTCTGTCAAGTCTTGCGCAGTTGGATCTAGCTCAACACTTTTGCCTACCACCGTTTGCGCAGCATGGCGCGTTTTGAGGATGGCTTGCACATGATAGGACGGCACCATCTGCAAAAGGAGAAGATCGTTTGGTTCCATCGCGTTTAGCCTTCCTCGTGCAGCAGCGGAACCTGCCCGCGCCGTTTTAATTCTTCCAACAATCGTTCCACACCCTGCGTTTTGAGCAACAATAGATTGGGATGCAGCGTGCGCAACGTCTGCTCTTCCAACGATGTGAGCGCATGAAGTTGCTGCATTACCGAGGCATCGGCGGTTTGGAGCAACGAAACGTCGGTATACAAACGCACGCGTCCATACTGCGCGACGCGACGTTCCAGGCTTTCCAACAACTGGCGAGAGTACGTCTCGTTTGCAGTACAAAAACGAGCCAGCAGGGCCAGCAAGTCGCGGGGATTGTGTCCCCGGCTCAGCGCCTCGCCCAGAGAACGCGGCGTCAAGCGATAGCTCAATTGCTCATGCTGCACGCCGACGCTTTCGGCAAAATCTTCGACACAGGCGACCAACGGCCAGTTGACGGTCTGGCAAGGAATGAGCACATCACCCGCCTCTGAAACAGTCAACGCGGGCAAAGCTGCGGAAATCTCTTCCTCTGGCATGTCTGGTGGAATGCCCTGAAAAAGCAGACTAGCCAGGGGAGCGAGCCGAAAGGCCAGGAGTTGCCCATCGGATGAGAGTGCGAGATCACACACGCCCCACCAGTGCAACGGTCCCTGGATCAGATACGCGAGATAACGTCCCTCGGCACGCAACCAGTCGGGAAGCTGCGTAGGATGCAACGGGCGCCCCTCTTGCTGCTCAACCCACCAGTGAGGCGAGGGAAATAGGCGCTGGCGACGCTGCAAAAAGGTGGGATGCAGACGATAAACGAAACGCGCAAAAGATGCGAAATTGACCCACTGGCCCAAAGGCACCTGAACCAACAAGGCAAGCAGTTCTTGACGGGCTTCGTTATTCTCCTGTTCCAATTCGCCCCGGCGCAAAGCTGGCTGGTTCAGAGGCGTGGCTCGGCAGCGTACGCGCACCCCAAGCACGGAAAGCTCAAACAGTTCCGCATACGAAACTTGTCTTAGCCAATTGGTAAAGAGTTCGTGGAGGATATCGTTCCCCGCCGGACCGAGCAAGAGTTGGGCCGCATTGGGCAGGACGCGCAGATTGGTCTGCCAGCTATCCTCTTTATAGAGTAGGTTAGCCTGACGCAGTAGGCCCACAGCAAAGCGCAGAAAGGCCGGTGAGCGTGGGAGAGCAGCCTGTACCATCTCGATCATGGCCGGGGCAGGCTGGTCCTCAGGTGGGGGCAGAGCCAGTGAGCCATCAGCAGCCAAACGCGAGGATGGGAGTGAGCCGCTACCACGCTGGGGACGCTTCTCCAGCAACTCGGCGGGCGAGCCATCCAGAGCGCGTGCACTGAGCAGCATATCCGCCAGCAATTTGTATGGTTCAGCCAGATGGAGCGTTGGGAGAGTAGAACTCGTCCCTTTGCCATAGGGAACAGTGACATCAAAGGGTGTCACTGGCAGAGTCACATGCAGGGCTTCGCGTACCTCCAGTGGAATGTACCAACTCAGGTCCAGTTGCGAGACGTTGAGATGCACACGCGGCTGCAATGAGTGCTGAAAACTTGTGCGCACAAACAGCAGTTTGGCCTGTAATGCGACCAACATATCCTGCAACACCCCAGTATTATCCAAGGCGAAACGTTCAAATAGGCCACGCAGTTCTTCATCGCTCATCACACCGCCAGCCAGGGCAAAGGCTGCCAACAACTGGCGTTGCGGCTTCTCCAGCGCACCCACCACGCGTCGAACCGCTGCGGGCTGGCCCAGTGTCTCAATCAACGTTTCTAACAAATGCGGCTTGCTCAGGCCAGGTAACGCAATGTCATACTCGCGTGCCACTGAGCGCAACTCGCTCAAGCCCAACTGACCCACAGTTTCACTCACACTGTTGACCGCAATGCTACGCACAGGCAACGGAGCATAGCGCGGCGCGGCAAGCACGTCTGGTACCGGAGTCTTACGAATTGAGCGTGCTGTGTTGGACGCGACTGAGGCTACATCGCTGGTTGCCACAGGCGAGGTATCGTCCTCCTCGACAGGCAACGAGACGAACGCATACGAGCGATTGACCCAGTGGTAGAGCAGGGCAGCAGCGTGGGGACAAATCAAAGCGGCTGTATTACCACAGGTACATACAACCTGACAAGAGTCGTGGCGTACCACTTCAACCACCACCTCAAAATGTGAGATTGGGGAGGTTTCAGAAACTTCTGCGACATCCTCTGGCTGCTCTACCAACACCATATCCGCTGCAGGAAGCAGTTCAGGGAGTGTCACAACGCCTGAGAGACGTGCTCCCTGACGCTTGGTTGTAGAGACACGTCCGCCACGAGCATATTCTTGTCCCAGTGACGCGTCCGCAAGCCCCGCGAGGCCAACGATATCGGCCTCGCGAAGACGTTGCAGCACGACAGGCACAACATCATCCATACCTGTTATTCCATTTTTTAGCACATGTATCGTAAAAAATTTTTAGTATCATATCATGAACTTGCCAAAATGGTCAAATGCGTCTGAGGGCAAATCTGGTTGATTCGTCCATATGATATACTAATAAATAGCTATCTTATGTACCATTCTGCAGGAGAATTTTTCAGATGCAAGAATCAACCACCATAGTAGCCACACACCAGGATGGCGAACACCGCGAAGCGTATGGAACCGCGAAGACAGAGAATCTGCGCGATTTGGGTTTGTGGCGCATACTGCTGCCCCTGGTCGTCATCGGCGGCTGCTTGGCTCTATTGGCTATCCCACTGATATTTTTGATCCCACTGCTCATCAAATCGTTTGAGCCAACGAACCCAGCCAATCTGCAAGGGACGCCGTTGACCTGGCTCTGGATCGTGATGATCCTGCTCGTCCTGGTGGTGAACGCGATCATTATTCGCGGCTTTGGCAAGATCTTCTTCACGCAAGCCGGGAATTATCGCTAAGCTGGCTTTTAGCTATCTCCACCCATTGCAACGAGAAGAGGGGATAGGAGCGTGATGAGTGAGTGTCGCCTGTTCATCACGCTTCTATCCCCTCTTCAGCAATTGCTTTTTCGGATGAGCTAGTGTATATTTGTTGAAGCTGCCAATAGAGCAATTCTAGCCAGGATAACAGTTTGCCCATAGTAGGTTGGGGCAATATATGTATTTCAATTTTAAGGAGATATTTACCTATGTTTACATCACTTCCTAAGACAAGTGAAGCATTTGCAGTTTTAAGCTGGTCGGAGATTGAGCCATGGTACCGTGAGTTGCTGACCAGTCCACTTGCACAAGAGACATTGCAGTCCTGGCTAACCCAGTGGTCGGATCTAAGTGCGCTGGTCGATGAGACGGTAATGCTTCTGGATATTGCCTGTACCCAGAATACAGCGGACATCGAGCGTGTGGAGCGTAAGCAACGGTTCATGGAAGAGGTGCACGCGCCTCTCCAGGTGTTGGAACAGCAGGTCAAAGAACGACTGTTGGCTAGCGGACTGGAACCGGAGGACTTTGCGATTCCCCTACGCAACCTGCGTGCTGAGACAGCCCTGTATCGTGAAGAGAACCTCGCACTGTTGAACGATGATACGACCCTGAGCGACGAATATTTCCAGATTTGCGGGGCGCAGACGGTCATGTGGGAGGGAAAAGAAGTACCGATAACCACCGTCTATCCCGTTTTAAGTGATCCTGATCGGGCACGACGCGAGCAAGCTTGGCGCACCATCGCCGAACGTCAAATGGCGGACCGCGAGGCACTGGATGCAATTTGGGTCAAGAAGATGCATCTGCGGCAACAGATTGCTCACAACGCTGGTTATGAGAACTACCGCGACTATCGCTGGCAGCAACTGTTGCGTTTCGATTACACACCAGCGGACTGTCTGGCCTTGCACGAAGCGGTTGAGCGGGTCATTGTACCAGCGGCCAGCCAGTTAGCGGAAAAGCGTCGCCAGCAACTGGGCGTCGAGAGCCTGCGGCCATGGGATCAGTATGTGAATCCACGAGCAAGCGAAGCACCACGCACTGTCTCAGATGTCGATGGCTTGTTGCGGCAGTGTGCCATAGCCTTTCAACTCATCGATCCCCAGTTAGGGAACTACTTTGGGACGATGCTCCAGGAGCACCTTCTGGACTTGGAAGAGCGCCCGAACAAAGCACCAGGCGGCTATAATCTGCCTCTGGAGGTCAAACGCCGTCCTTTCGTCTTTGGACATGTGAACTCGATTACCGATATCGCACCTCTGATCTTTCACGAGGCAGGACATGCCTTTCACGTCTTCGAGACGATCCCACTACCCTATATTCACCAGCGCAAAGAAAATGCTGTGCCCATAGAATTCGCGGAAGTCGCCTCGACCAGCATGGAGTTTATCGGGTCAATGTATCTCCAACAAGCGGGACTTTGCACAGAGCAGGAGGCGGCGCTGTTGCGTACGCAACACCTGGAGAGCATGTTGACAGGCTACTTTCCAGGTATTATCGTCGGGGATGCCTTCCAACATTGGGTCTATGACAACCCTGAACAGGGCATAGATCCGGACAAATGCCGACAAAAGTGGGCGGAACTCTCGCGGCGTTATCAGCCGGAGACTGACTGGAGCGACCTGGAAATGGCACATAGTAATGCATGGCAGGGGGTATTGCATTTTTACTGTGTGCCGTTCTACATGATCGAGTACGCTTTTGCTGCGCTCGGCGCTTTCCAAGTCTGGAACAACTACCTACACAACCCTCAAGCGGCGATCCAGCAGTATCGCGCTGCGCTCGCTCTGGGAGCAACGCGCACGATGCCGGAACTCTACGAGGCTGCTGGGGCAAAGTTTGCCGGTGACGATGAGATTCTGCAACTTGTGCTGAGATTAGTTAGCTCGACTGTTGAGCAGCTTGAAACAAAAGTTTCATAAACAAGAAGAACGGGCATGGCGGGCCACACAATGAAATCGTGTGGCCCGCCATGCCCGTTCTTCTTGTTTAAGCTGGCACCGTCACACCTTCCAAAGCTAGCAGCCAATGTTTCATGGGCAAGCCGCCGCCATAGCCGGTCAGTGTGCCATTGCTGCCAATAACACGATGGCAGGGGACGATGACCGCGACGGGATTGGCCCCGTTGGCCGCGCCCACTGCACGCACGGCTTTGGGACTCCCAACAGCCTCGGCAATTTGCGCGTAACTGCGTGTCTGGCCGTAGGGGATACAATAGAGCGCTTCCCAAACGGCCACTTGGAAGGGTGTGCCGCGCAAATCGAGCGGGCAGGAGAATTGGAGATGTTCCCCAGCCAGATAGCGCCGCAATTCGTCCATAGCCTGACGCAGCGGCTCAACATCTTCACCCTCGATCACGCGTGCAATAGCCATGCGGCGTTCCAGCAAACTCAGCCCATGTTCGCGGCTTGTGCCAGGCGTGCCCGTCCAGCAAATGCCCTTCTCCGTAGCGATCACCGTGCAAACACCCTGTGCGCTGGACGTGCTGCTCCAATAGAGCATCTCCGTTTTTGTTTTCACTTTGACAATTGGAATTGCCATACAATTTCTCCTGATTTTGGACGTATGTTCGTTCAGAAGAAGTGTAGCCGAAAACAAGAATCTCGTCAAGTCGCATAGGAAAAACCTGACCTACTTTACGCCCTTCGCCGTCCGAAATGCCTCGTCGGTCTTCGCGGCCATAATAAAATCGTTTTTGTGCAACCCACCGATGGCGTGCGTCCACCAACTCACCGTCACCTTGCCCCACTCGGTTAGCAAGGCTGGATGGTGGCCCTCCATCTCGGCCAGTTCGCCGACGCGGTTGGTAAAGGCCAGAGCATGTACAAAATTATCGAAAGCAAACCGCCTGGTGATACGCGGAATGCCAAGCACTTCGGCAATTTTCCAATCCGGCAACTGGGCTACATAGCTAGCAATCTCATTATCTGCGGCTGGCGGCACCCCCCCTTCGCAGGGGATGCAACGCGCCTGATTAAGCTGTTCCATGAGTATTCTCCTCGCAACAAAATTGGTCGTTTTCCATCAAAAAGAGCACGTTCAGAACGCTCATCTTTCTGTTTATTATACCCGCTTCTTGCTTTGAATGTGTCGAACAACATGACTGCTTACATGAGTTTGTTCCCATAGCCTCTGCTCGCTCGGAGATTTTGCAGAGAGTCGGTGGTACAATCTACCAGACCTACAAAATACAAGGAGCGCCATGTGAAACTGAGGCTAGGATTTATCTCATCCCACGGTGGGAGCAGTATGCAGGCCATCTGCGCGGCCATTCAAACGGGACAACTGGACGCGGAGGCCAGGGTGGTAATCAGCAATAACAGCCAATCCAACGCGCTGGCCTTTGCTAGAGAAGCCACGATACCCGCGTATCATCTCAGCCTGAAGACAGAACAAACGGCTGAAAAGTTAGATCGTGCGATGTGTGAGACGTTGCTGGCTCACGAGGTGCAACTGGTCGTTCTAAGCGGCTATATGAAGAAATTGGGGCCACAGACGCTCGCTATGTATAAAGATCATATCCTGAACATTCATCCCGCTCTCTTGCCTACATATGGCGGCCAGGGGTTGTATGGCAACCATGTTCACGCGGCTGTCCTGGCCGCAGGAGAGCAGGAGACAGGTGTTACAATTCATCTGGTGGATGAGTATTATGACCACGGGCAAACTATCGCGCAATGCAAGATACCAGTCTTGCCTACAGATAGCGTAGAAAGCTTAGCACAACGCGTAAAAGAGCGCGAGCAGACGTTTTTTGTGGAAGTGCTCCAACAGATTGCAGCAAGCACAATTGAGGTTATCTAGCAAGAGCGCACATTGTTGGCAGGTCGTTCGAGAGCAATGACAGGGATTTCGCGTGGCCAGACCCTTGTCAGAATACCGCCTGTGGTATAATCAGACCAGCCATAAAAAGTGAGGCGTGCTATGTTAAATCGTGAAGAAATTGAACAAATAATTAACGAAAAGCTAGAGCCAATAACTGAAGAGATTGCAGCACTCAAAGCGCAACTTAGCAAAGTTGATCTGCTTGCCATCGATAACCGCAACATAAGGCAATCATTAGGACGCATCGAAACCGCTCAAGGGGGCTTTAAAACCGCTCAAGAGGGCTTAAAACTCGATGTTGAACGCCAAGAAAAACGGATCATTCGTTTTGAAAAGCAGACAAACGATCAGTTTACCGACTTGAAGGCAGATAACACCATTATCAAAGAACAACTCTCCCTGGTTGTGACGATGCTCCACCGTGTTCTACCCCTAGAAGAACAACGGTAAACCCTAACCACAGGTCAAAAACAAGACCAAAGTATCTTGCTCAAATTGACAAAAGAACGAAGGCTGTGCACGGCCCGTTCATACTCAAGGACCGTGCACAGATCATCTCGTCACCGCAACTATGGTTGGCAGGTAGCTGACGTTAAATCGACTGCACAAAGCACATTTTTAATGGCA
>JBDTBU010000227.1:0-4151 GCA_039923935.1 Ktedonobacteraceae bacterium
ACTGTCGATCCAGTTCAAGCAACGAGACGCCCTCCACCACTGGCAGTCGCTCACACAAACGCTCGTGAGTGAGCAGGAGCGCAACCTGTGCATCCTGGAGCATGTAGGCCATCCGCTCAGCCGGGAATGTGGGGTCCAGCGGCAGGAAGGCTCCGCCCGCTTTGAGAATCCCCAACAGTCCAACGAGCATTTCCGTCGAACGCTCTAGACAGATACCCACCACACTCCCCGGTCCAACGTGTTGCTGCTGAAGATAGGCCGCCAGTTGATTGCTACGCTGGTCGAGGTCGCGATAACTGAGACGCTCCTGGCCGTATTGCAGGGCCAGAGCATCGGGGGTGCGAGCCACCTGCTCCGCAAAGAGTTGCTGATAGCAACGCTCGTGTGGATAGGGTGTCTGTGTCTGATTGCGTTGCACCAGCAGTTCGGTTCGTTCGGCTTCGCTCAACAGAGGCAGTGCCCAAAGGGGATGAGTCGGCTGGGCCACCATACCTGCGAGCAGCGTTTGATAATGCCCCAGCATACGCGTCGCCGTCGCTGCATCAAATACATCCGTATTGTAGCCTAGTTTGAGGAGGAAGGCTTCTCCAGGGGAGACAATCATGTTCAACGGATAGTTGGTTGACTCTCTTTGTGAGGTATTCTCAATCGTAAGCCCTTCCAACGCGTGCTGGGAGACATCAAATGGATAGTTCTCAAAGACGAACAGGCTCTTAAATAAGGGCTGTTGCTCGTCCAGTTCACTCCAGCGCTGGATCTGCCACAACGGAGTATAAGCATATTGCCTGACCTCTGCCTGGTGATCTTGCATATGTTGCAACCAAAGCGCTATTTGTGCCTCTCCTGGTACCTGGACGCGTACTGGAAGGGTATTAATGAACATCCCAACCATATTTTCTACGCCCGCTAACGTTTCAGATCGGCCAGAAACAGTTGTGCCAAAGACCACATCGTTTTCACCGCTATAACGGCTGAGCAAGATTGCCCAGGCTCCCTGTAACACAGTATTGAGGGTTACTTTGTAAGACTGTGCCAATGTTTGTAGCCCAGCGAGTACACTTTCAGGTACCTGCCATTGGCATTCAAGGTATTGTTCCTGTGATTCTACAAGGATCTGGTGTGTGTTCTGCATAACCAGAGGCGTACAAGAAGTAAAACCCTGCAATTCCTGATGCCAGAAGGTTTCTGCCTCAGCCATGTCTTGCTTGGCAAGCCAACTGATGTATTCTTTGTAAGGACGGCTATGCTCTAAATGCGGAACCTGCTGGTGCAACGCTGCTTGATAGCAGGTCAGCACATCCTTGAGAACAAGCGGCATAGACCAGCCATCCAACAAGAGATGGTGAAAGCTCCAAATAAAGCGGTAGGTGTCTGGCTCTAATTGGATCAGGGCCAAACGTATGAGTGGTGCCACTGACAGATCAAAGCCCACATCCTGATCCTGTTGCAAAAAGTCTGCCATCCGTGCCTTTTGTTCCTCGACGGGTAGTGTATGCCAATCGAGAGAGGTGAAGGGTACTTTGACCTCCCGGCTCACCAGTTGCATTGGTTGGTCTAGATGAGTCCAGACGAAGGCAGTGCGCAGGATTGGATGACAGGCAACGACCTGTTGCCAAGCTGCTTCAAAAGCTTCCCGCTGCAAAGGACCACGTAGGTTCCACGATCCCTGGCAGAAGTAAACATCGAAGGCAGGATCATATAAACTATGAAAGAGCATCCCCTTTTGCATCGGCGAAAGTGGATAGATATCTTCGATGTTTCCACGCTTATCAACTACATGATCCACCTGAGCCTGGGTCAAACACGCCTGTGGGAAGTCCGATGGGGTATATCCTCCCGCTTCAGGCAACAAACAGTGCTGGATCAGCCCACGTAAGTGCTCCAAGTAGCAGTTGGCCAATCGTTTTATACTACTATTCCGATACAATGCGCTACTATAGGTCCAGTCCAGGCGTAAGCTTCCCCCCAGCACACTGCCATTGATTTCTAACAGATACGAACGCCGACGCTGAGAACTCTCACTTTCTCCCGGAGCCTGCGATATCAGTTTGAACAGTGGAGCTTCCTCCTCGACTTGATCAAACTGGCCCAGATAGTTGAAACTGAGTTGCGGCTCGGAAACCTCCCCTAATGTAGAGGAAACATCGCCCGCGCTCGCCAGATACCGCAGCACTCCGTAGCCCAAACCACGCTGCGGAATACCACGCAACTGCTCCTTCACCCCCTTGAGTGTGGCCGCTGGATCATCACCCTCAGCAGTGTTTAACTGGAGGTACACGGGAAACTGTGTGGTAAACCAGCCCAGGGTGCGCGAGAGATCGATCCCGTCGATTACTTCTTCCCGCCCATGACCCTCCAGCGTCAACCGCATGGTAGGCGTCCCAGTCCACTCAGCAATGGTTTGTACGAGCGCGGTCAACAACAGATCATTGATCTGGGTATGATAGGCGGCTGGTACCTGTTGAAGTAATGCCTGGGTCTCCGTTGTTGTCAAAGCCACGGAGACCGTCCGAGCGCTGGCGACGGTGTTCTCTCCCCGTTGCCAATCAATCGGCAGTGGGGCAACAGGAACCTTCGCCACCTGCTGCCAATAGGGACGCTCCTCGCGCACATGGGCTGACTGCGCATACCCGTGGAGACGTTCGGCCCAGTGTTGGAACGACGTGGTCTTGGCTGGCAACACCATCGAGGCACCGCTGCTCGCCTGTTGATACGCTGTATGCAGATCTTCGAGCAAGATGCGCCAGGAGATGCCGTCTACGACAAGATGATGAATAGCCAGCAGAAGACGTTGCGGCTGCTCCTGACCACCAGTGATGAGACCAACACGCAGCAATGGTCCGGTTTGTAGGTTCAAACTGGCTTGTAGCTGGCTTGCTGCCTTCTCCAGTGCTGCTGGCACCGCCTCTGGCAAAAGTGCCGATACATCGATACTATCCACTGAAAACGTATCATCTGGGGAAGCATACGATTGGTGCCAACCGGACCCATCGTAAGTAAAGCGAGCGCGTAAGGCATCATGATGTCGTAGTATCTCGCGTAACGCCTGCTCCAAAACACTCTGTTCCAATGGTTGACGTGCCTCTAAGAGCACCGCCTGGTTGTAGTGCTGCGGATCGGGTTGCTGTTGGTCAAAAAACCAGTGTTGGATGGGTGTCAGGGGCACCACACCCAGCACTGGCCCTTGCTCCACCAGGCTGACTGTGGATTGACCAGCCGCCGCAGCCTGTGAGGCTATTGTCTGGTGGACGAAGAGATCTCTGGCACTCAGATGCAAACCCATGCCCTTCGCACGTAGCACAATTTGGATGGCGAGAATGGAATCGCCCCCGGACTCAAAGAAGTTGTCATAGATGCCGACTTCGGGCAGGCCAAGCACCTGCTGCCAGATTGTCGCCAGCGTGTGCTCCGTGGAGGTGCTCGGAGCCACAAAGATAGTCGGCAGTTCATAGGTCTGACGATCCGGGTTAGGCAAGGCCCGCAGATCCACCTTCCCCGTCGAGGTCAGCGGGAGGGTCTCCAACACCAGGAAGGCCGCAGGGATCATGTACGCGGGCAACCGCTCTTGGAGGTACTCCCGCAGTTCGCTAACTGACGGTTCCCTCTCCGGCTCCTTCATCACATAGGCCACCAACTGCTTGCCTCCGGCTCCCCCCTCACGCGCTACCACCACCGCCGATTGTACTTGCGGATGTGTTATCAGCGTCGCTTCCACCTCTCCCAGTTCCACTCGATACCCCCGGATCTTGACTTGCTGATCTCCACGCCCGATAAACTCGATATTGGCCGCACGCTCCGCCAATTGCCGTACGAGATCCCCTGTTTTGTACAAACGCGCTCCCGGCTGGGAACTGAACGAGTCTGGCACAAAGACGCTCGCTGTCAACGCTGGTCGGTTGAGATATCCCCAAGCGACTCCATCTCCTCCAATGTAGAGTTCTCCGATGACGCCAATCGGCACCGGCTGCAACCAGGCATCCAATACATAAAACTGGGTATTGGCAATCGGCAAGCCAATGGGCACCGCTCCCCTAATGCGTGCTCCCGCAGGTACCTGGTAGATGCTACAGCCCACCACCGTCTCCGTCGGCCCATATTCATTGAGGATCACCGTCCCGCTCACATGCTCCTGCCAATAGTCCAGCACATCC
>JBDTBU010000228.1:0-48172 GCA_039923935.1 Ktedonobacteraceae bacterium
TCAGCAATATGCACGATCAGTGGATCGCTAAAAGGCCGTCCTTTGGCAACGAAAATCTTTTCCAATGCGGCTGGTTGGAGAGCATCAGCGCCCAACCCATAGACTGTTTCAGTCGGAAAAACGACTAACTCACCCTGGCGCAACAAGGCAGTTGCACGCTCGATGACTGCTTTATCTGGATGTACTGGGTCGATGGTTACAACATCCGTCTTTATCTGCTTCATCAATCTAGCACTTTCTGTAATCTGAGATTTCTTGCCTCACTATATCATGCCGGGCAAGCCACCAATGGCAGTTCATGCAACAGATGATTTATTGCGGGCGAGCGAGAGTTTCGCCGTTTTGCATACGATGGCGGGCACTGATAACGTGGTAGAGGACGAGGAGTTGCGTGAGAGCCAAGGGATCGCTCTGGCGCAGATCGTTGCCAATGTGGAAGAGGCCTAACTGGTCGAGGCGGTCAGGGCGCAATTCGCTGGCCTCGGCCATGTGCGCCCAGATACAATCTTCGAGTTCGCAGGCTTTCTCGTGGCTGAGGCCAGCGTCAATCTCAAGGACACTGCATGGCCTGTGGTTATATTCTTCGGCAAAGAGGCGTAAGGCGGCTCGCACCCCATTAGCTGAAGCTTCGATGACATCAGAAAGATCGATCTTGGGAGCGTGTTCCGGCTGGATGATGCGCACGTCCAGATGTGCCAGACTGCGCGTTTGGTAGTAGAGCTTACTACGAGAGAAACGCAGGATAATATCGGCAAAACGTTTCTGTGGCTGAATATAGAGCGAACTATCGCGCCGCCGATCAGCAATTTGCTGACGCACCTGATCTACGGTGTACCCACGCGAGGTACTGTCGCGAATAATTTTCCATTGCTGCAAGAGCGCGTTCTCTGGATCAAGGTAGATGCTTACATGCGCCAGGGCACGCAGTTCAGGTGTAAAGAGTGGATGCAAGCCATGCACGATAATAATCTCAACCGGATGTACCTCTTCGGGTGTCCCGAAAGTGCCTGTGGTATGATCGTAGACTGGCTTGAGGATCGATTCTCCGCAGGCGAGACCCTGAAGCTGTTCGGTCATCAGGGTCAGGTTATTGGCTGCCGGGTGCAAAGCGCTAATGCCTGTGCGCAAACGGGCGGCACGGTCCAACAAATGATAGTCGTCCAAGCAAATATCCTGAATACGCTCCTGCCCAAAAACACGCACCATCCCATCTGTCAGGGTTGTTTTGCCCGAACCACTATCACCACATAGCGCGACAATTAATGGTTTTTGAATCCCCGTGTTCCCTTGCATACTTTACCGTTCTTGAGATGTGCGCTGCATCGTCGCCCGCCACTTCACAGACCCCTACTACCAACTGCTGAGCCAATACTGCTTTTCAAGATCGCTCACAATGCTTTCGGATGGCCTGGAATTATCTGGTAGTATAGCAGAGAAGAAAGAATCAGGCTAGAGGCAAAATCTCAGAATCTTTGGGAGAATTTCCCCTATCCTCTTCCCTATCCGCAAAAGGATTCCATAAACAGAAGAAAAGTTGTACAATCAACGCATAGATGAGGACTCAGCCAGTGGCGAGAAAGAGGTTTTATGGAGCACCGACTACTCCAATTGTTGCAACAGCGCCCAATGCTCTGTGACGGAGCCATGGGGACGCTGCTCTATGCACGCGGTATCCCTTACGAGCAGTGTTTTGACGCGCTGAATCTTAGCCAACCAGAACTGATTAGTGGCATTCACCGGGAATATATCAGCGCCGGGGCTGAGATTGTGGAGACAAATTCTTTTGGCGCGAACCGGGTCAAACTCGAAGCTTATAACCTAGCCGATAAAGTGCGCCAGATCAATCACCGCGCCTCCCGTCTGGTCCAGGAGGCCCGCGATGTGACAGGCAAACAGGTCTTTATCGCCGGGGCTGTCGGTCCTACGGGCCGACCACTCCAGGCACCGGATGAGCATCGCCTGCGTGAACTGCGTGCAATCTTCCGCGAACAGATCGAAGCGCTGCAAGAAGGCGGCGCAGACCTGTTGATTCTGGAAACCTTTTCGAGCCTAGCAGAACTGCGTCAGGCTGTGTTGGCCGCGCAAGAGGTCGGCGGCCTGCCCATTGTAGCACAGATGAGCTTTTATGAGGATGGGCATACGCTCTCCGGCCAATCGGCGGCGCGTGTGGCCACGGTTCTGCGTAACCTGGGTGTGGATGTGATTGGGGCCAATTGTAGCGTTGGTCCGGCGGCCACTCTGGATGTACTGCAAGAGATGATCGCTGAATCCAAACGCGAGACTGACGAGACTCAACCCTCGCTTTTGTTCTCAGCGCAACCCAACGCCGGTTTGCCCACGCGTATCGATAATCGTTTTTTCTATGTGGCCACACCCGACTATTTCGCCAACTATGCGCGGCAATTTGCTCAGGCTGGCGTGCGGTTGATTGGTGGTTGCTGTGGTACAACGCCGCGCCATATCGCGGCCATGCGCCAAGCGCTCGACGAGCAATACGGCACTTTGGTACAGGTTGCTGGTTCCGTAGCAGAGAGCGAGAGGATCACAGCCGCGCCTAACGACCAAGTGACCATAGTCCGGCTCCTGGAAGAAGAAGTTATTCTGCCACAGGAGGGTTACACCACACGTTTGCAAGAGAAGCTGGCGGCTGGCACGTTTGTGGTGAGCGTCGAGCTTGATCCGCCCAAGGGGCTGAACCCGGCCAAGATTCTCACAGGTGCGGCCTTGCTAAAGGAGGCAGGCGTCGATTTTATCAATATCGCCGATAGCCCGATGGCTCGCGTCAGGATGGGCTGTATCGCCATGGCTCGCCTGATTCAAGACCATCTAGGCATCGAAACGATTATCCATTTCACCACACGAGATCGCAACCTGATGGCTCTGCAATCCGAACTGCTGGGTGCGCACGCTCTGGGCATTCGCAATATCCTGGCCCTGACTGGCGACCCGCTACGTGCTGGTGCCTATCCCAATGTTACGGGTGTGTGGGATGTCAATTCGGCGGGCTTGATCTCAGTCATTCGGGGTATGAACGAGGGACACGATGCTGCTGGCTCTCCAATTGGCGCGAAAAGTTCCTTTTATATCGGAACTGCGCTCGATCTCAATATGACGGATGAACAGGTAGATCACGAAATCGAGAAATATCACCGTAAACTCCAGGCCGGGGCGCATTTCATCATGACGCAGCCTATCTACGAACTGGCCCCACTCACACGCTTCCTGAAACGTGTCGGCAAGCCACCCATCCCACTGATGCTTGGCTGTATTCCGCTGCATAGTTCGCGTCACGCCGAATATCTGCATAACGAGGTGCCAGGCATCACCATTCCAGAGCAGGTGCGTGAGCGTATGCGCCAGGCTGGCGAGCATGGTCACGAAGAAGGCTTGCGTTTGGCTCAGGAACTCCTGACCGAGGCCCGCGAACTGATCCAGGGCGTCTATCTCATGCCGTCGTATGGCCGCTACGATGTTGTGAGCGCCCTCACCCACATGCTCCAAACCAGTGTGCCGTAACTTGTAATCATTTTTGGGTGAAGTTTGCCAAAAGTGAGATATATACGAATAGGGAAGAATGTATGGGATGCTCTCTGATACGCCGAAAAAAACGCATCAATATACCAGACAACGACCTTGTACTTTATAGTACAAAGGCAATCTGAGAACACTGTGAGGAATCATCTGGTAATAGCGTATAGTATGTAACGTTCATTTTGAATGTATAGATTTCGATACAGCTACCTATGAACGTTCGCAGTCCGCGACTGCATTGATGCCGCGCAGTCAACAGGAACGAGCGGTATTCAGAAGAATTGCGTTATTATTTAGGAGGACACGATGTTTAAGAGACCAAAGCCACGTTTGCTCATGCTGTCCCTTTCGATCCTCTCCGTGTTGATTATGTTGCTCAGTGCTTGTGGAGCTCCAACTCCAAACCAGGGCAACAGTTCCAGCACTCCTCACAAAGGCGGTGTCTGGCAGGACGACCTCTTTGAAGAGCCAGATTCACTGATCCCCAATGCGTCTTCAGAGACTTTCTCTAATATGGTGGATACTACCATCTGGGCACCGCTCTTTTATGGTGATTCGAGTGGTCATATCACACCGGGGCTGTCCGCCACGGTTCCGACCGTTGCCAACCAGGGGGCCAGTGCTGACCTCAAAACCTGGAAAATTACCCTACGTCCCGGCCTGAAGTGGTCTGATGGCCAACCTCTGGATGCCCGCGATGTGGACTTCACCTGGAAATATTGGACCAACGCCAATTTTCCTGCGAACAACACCACCGGTTTCAACTTGATTACGTCAACGGATATCTCAGCGGATAACCTGACCATCACCTTCCACCTGTCGCAAGCATTTGCGCCGTTTACGTCGATTTGGACGGATGGTCTTGCAGCTCCTATGCCGCAGCACATTTTCAGTAGCATTGATCCAGGCAAGGCATTAACCTCTGCACAGAACCTGACGCCAACCGTTGGCAGCGGCCCGTTCACCCTGAGCGAGAGCGTGCCAGGCTCCCATTACACCGTTTCACGCAACCCCAACTACTACCAGGCTGCAGCAGGACTGCCGTACCTGGATAAAATCGTGTTCCGTATAGTAACAGACCAGAATACGATCCTTAAGGATCTCCAGGCTGGCACAATCGACTCCTCCTGGTTTCTGGATGTAACCAAGACGCTGGCCTATCAGCGCCTGAGTAACTACAAACTTACCAACAACCCACATGCCTCCAACTTCGAGGCCGCTTACTTCAACTTCCACAATCCGATCCTGGCTAATAACGTGGATGTGCGTAAAGCCATTTCCATGGCTATCGACCACCAAGCCCTGATCGATACTGCCCGCCGTGGCGAAGCCGTTCCTCTGTGTACCGACCATGGTCAGTCCTATGTCCCTGGCTACCAGGCCGATGCCAAGTGTCCGAAGTTCGATCCCACTGGCGCTCTGGCTATGCTGAAGGCTGATGGCTGGACAATGGGCACCGATAAGGTTCTTTCTAAAAACGGTCAACGCCTGGAGTTCTCGTATTCCACGACCGCCAATAACTACTGGCGTGCCGACGACGAATTGATTATGTTGACGGATATGGCCGCGATTGGCATCAAGCTCGATATCCAGAACTATCCCGCCAGCACCTTCTTTGGACCGTTCCTGAACGGTGGTGTCCCTGGGATCGGCCATTACGATATTGCCGAGTTTGAGGACTCCTTCACCTATGATGCGGATGATGCTACGCTGGAATCTTGCACCCAGATTCCGCCCAAGGGTGCCAACTTCTCCTTCTATTGCAACCCTGATCTGGATGCCCTGTTTGTAAAAGAACAGGAGACAGGCGATCCGGCTGCTCGCCAGTTAATCTTCAACCAGATCCACGACATTTACCTGTCGCAGTTCCCGTTCGTTACCCTGTACAGCCCCGTTGATATCGCGATGCACAAACTCAGCACCCACAACTACAATCCTGGGCCTGAAGGTGCGTCCGAAACTGTCGGTGCCATGACTTGGTGGTGCGACAACGGTACGTGTTAACCTGAGTCGCTATCTTCTCATCTGAGAAGATCACTCGTTTGAGAGACCTCCGGTGGGGTATCCGTTGAGGGTATCCTGCTAGAGGTTTCTTCCTTGCAACATCACACATATCCCTTGTGTCTTGTAGGGCAGGCACTTGAGACGAAACTGAGGTCTGAACACGGTTTTCTCTGGGATATGCGCGAATCATTGACGGGATTGCATATTCGCATGTACACTATCTCCAACGGCTTGTGTTTTCATGTTGATTCACCAGAGAGGTATTTATGGGGCGCTACCTTACAAGGCGTATCTTGCAGGCCATTCCCTTGCTTTTCCTGCTTTCCGTTTTCATGTTTACCCTCATCCATTTGATGCCGGGTGGTCCCGATCAAGTCATCTTTAATCCGCGTCTCTCGCCCATTGCGAAAGCAGCGTTACGTGCGCACTTTGGTCTGAATGATCCTGTGCCCATTCAGTATGTGAAGTGGCTGAGCCGTGCACTTGTAGGCGACTTTGGGTTCTCGTTCGCGGACAATCTGCCAGTCTCGGCTATTCTTGCGCAACGCTTTCCGGCCACGCTTGAGCTGTTTGGCTATGCCCTGGGCTTTGCTTTAATCATCGCGATCTTGCTGGGTGTGGTGTCCGCGATCCGCCAGGGTTCGGCTACCGATTATGTCGTCACGACAGTCGCGTACTTTGGCATCTCGATGCCGATCTTCCTGTTTGCCCTGTTTGGACAATACGTCTTTGGCGTCATTTTACACTGGGTGCCCACCTCCGGTATGAATACGCTAGGCGTGACCATGGCCCCAGTCGATGCTCTGATCGATCACTTACAGCACCTCATCTTGCCTATGCTCGTGCTCTCCATTACCTTCATTGCCGCTTGGAGTCGCTATTTGCGCTCCACGATGATTGACGTGGTGAAGCAGGATTACATGCGCACCGCGCGTGCGAAAGGCGTCAGTCCAGTTGCAGCGCTCTTCCACCATGCACTGCGCAATGCTGTCATTCCCTTAGTGACTGTTGTGGCACTCGACTTTGGGGCCGTGGCTGGCGGCGCAACCATCACGGAAGGTATCTTTGCCTGGCCTGGCATGGGGCTGCTCTTTTTTCAGTCGCTGGAAGCTCGCGACTATCCCGTATTGCTTGCAATGCTGCTGATTGGCGGTGCTTTTGTCATTGCCTTCAACCTGGTTGCAGATATTCTCTATGCCGTCTTAGATCCGCGTATCCGTTACGCGTAGAAGACATACAGTGAGAGAGGAGAAATCTATGGACATTTCCGAGCGACTGTATACCGGCTCTCTGGAAGAAGCAATCGAGCCATTTCTCGCGGAAACCGTTGAACTGGTGCAAAAGCGGCGCAGCCAGGGGCGCATCATCTTTGATCGTTTTCTGCGTAACCGGACAGCGGTCCTGGGCACGTCTTTTCTGATATTGCTCTTCCTATTCTGTTTTGTTGGACCATACATCTGGCGCATCGATCCAAATGCGGGAAATTTCACAAACGTTCATGATACCCTGGCTAATCCAAGTTGGGCGCATCCCTTTGGCACCGACGACGTTGGACGCGACCAACTTGCCCGCGCGATGGTTGGCGGCCAAGTCTCGCTGGCTGTGGGGATGATCTCGATGCTGCTGGGTATTATCGTTGGAACCCTTGTTGGTGCTATCGCAGGTTTTTATGGCGGCTGGGTTGATAACGCGCTTATGCGTCTGACCGATATCTTTTTAGCAGTTCCGCTCTACCTGCTCCTTTTCGTGCTTTCAGTAGCATTTTCGGATGGCTCTCCCCGCACTGTTATTCTCATTATCGCCTCATTTAGCTGGCTCTACGCGTCACGCCTGGTACGCAGCGAGTTTCTCGCGCTCAAAGAACGTGAGTTTGTGATGGCCGCACGCACCATTGGAGCTGGAAATCTGCGTCTGATGTTTCGTCACATTCTGCCCAACGCCGCCGGGCCAATTATCGTCAACGCGACCCTACTCATTGGTACCAACATTATCATTGAGTCGGTGCTGAGCTACTTTGGCTTTGGCATCCAGCCGCCGAATGCCAGTTGGGGCAGTATGATCGCCACTGGTAACGATTTTGTCGATGTCAATGCCTGGCTTGTTTTTGTGCCTGGCCTGCTGATTTTCGCAACCGTGCTCAGCT
Source organism: Ktedonobacteraceae bacterium (assembly GCA_039923935.1). GTDB lineage: Bacteria > Chloroflexota > Ktedonobacteria > Ktedonobacterales > Ktedonobacteraceae > Paraktedonobacter. The sequence continues at coordinate 7,679 of JBDTBU010000228.1, forward strand.
TTAACCTGATGGGCGACGGCTTGCGCGATGCTCTCGACCCCTACATGACTGAACGCTAATATGGCTCAGAAGGAGTTTTCATTTTGGGTGAGTATCTCTTAGAAGTACAAGATTTGAAGACCTACTTCAAGGTCAGAGCAGGTCGGGTCCGAGCCGTAGACGGAGTGAGTTTTAACGTGCGGCCTGGTGAGCGCGTCGGCATCGTAGGTGAGAGCGGTTGTGGCAAAAGCGTAACCGCTCTCTCTATTATGCGCCTGTTGCCTAAACCAGCCGGGGAACAGGCAGGTGGGAGCGTTTTATTTGAAGACGAGGATTTGCTCAGCATGTCGGAGAGTAGCATGCGCAAAATACGTGGCGGCAAGATCGGCATGATTTTCCAGGACCCAATGACATGCTTGAATCCCACCATGACGGTGGGCAAACAGATCGGCGAGTCGCTGCGCATTCATTTAAAAGTAACCTCCGCTGAGGCAAAGAAACGCGCCATCGGCCTGCTGGATCAGGTGGGTATTCCCGCTGCGGCTGAACGTTTCAATTCCTATCCACACCAATTTAGCGGTGGCATGCGCCAGCGTGTGATGATTGCTATTGCTCTGGCCTGTAATCCGAAATTGTTGATCGCCGATGAGCCAACGACTGCTCTAGATGTGACAGTACAAGCACAAATTCTAGAGCTTATCAATGGGATCTGCAAAGATTTTGGTACAGCGGTTATTATGATTACCCACGATTTGGGGGTGGTGGCCGGAATGACTGACCGTGTTGTAGTTATGTATGCGGGTAAGGTCGTCGAAACTGCTCTAACTGAGGAGATTTTTGCTAATCCTTCTCATCCTTATACGCTGGGTCTGCTTGCCTCGCTACCGCGCCTGGATGAAGAGCGCCAGGAACAGTTAAAGACCATCGAGGGTGCTCCCCCCGATCTGCTCAATCCGCCTCCTGGCTGCCCTTTTATGCCCCGTTGCGCCTTTGCCCGCTCGATCTGTCGAACGATGCCCCCCCTGGAGTCGCTTACAGGCAGATCACAGCATCTCAAGGCATGCTGGGTCGATGTGACCGATCCCAAAGAGCAAGCCTACGCTAATAAGCGCCGCCAGATTCGCTTTGACTCGCAACAGGCTGCCCTGGCCGAACTGGCCGAAACAACTTCCCATATGACAGAAGTTGAGGAGAAATAGATGGTAGAGACGGCAACCGCAGTGGCTAGCAACACACTGATCGATGTGCGCGATCTAAAAATGTACTTTCCACTCACCCAGGGCATTCTTTTACAGCGCGTCATCGGCTATGTGCGTGCCGTCGATGGTGTTTCATTTAGCATTGAGCGCGGCAAAACGTTGGGCTTAGTGGGCGAGAGTGGTTCCGGCAAGACCACGATTGGCCGCACCATTGCTCGCCTTTATAAGCCAACTGCCGGACAAATACTTTTTGGCAACCAGGATTTGGCGACGTTACGGGGTGAGGATTTGCGTCAGTTGCGCCAACATGTGCAGATGATTTTCCAAGATCCTTTTGCTTCGTTGAATCCACGTTTCACGATTGGTTCGCTGGTCGCCGAACCCATGCATATTTATAACGTTGCGTCACGAAGCGAGATTCGCGAACGTACCCTGGAATTGCTCAAAGTGGTGGGCTTGCGTCCGGAGTATATTGACCGCTATCCTCACGAATTCAGTGGGGGCCAGCGTCAACGTATCGCGGTGGCACGTGCACTCTCGATCAATCCAGAGTTTGTGATCGCCGACGAGCCAGTTTCGGCTTTGGATGTCTCGATTCGTGCACAGGTTTTGAATCTGCTTCAGCGTTTGCAGAGCCAATTTAATCTGACGTATCTTTTTGTTTCGCACGATCTGAGTGTGGTACGCCATGTGGCTGATCGTATCGCCGTGATGTATTTAGGCAAAATTGTCGAGCTGTCAGATCGCGACGAACTCTACAACTCACCCAAACATCCCTACACCAAAGCGCTGCTGTCGGCCATTCCCATTCCTGATCCCCAGATCGAGAAACACCGCCAACGCATTATCCTCACCGGCGATCTGCCCAGTCCCATCAATATTCCCAAAGGCTGCCGTTTCCATACGCGCTGCCCGATGGCACAGCAGATTTGCCGCGAGGTAGAGCCAGGCTTTGAACGCAAAGAGGGACATGAGCACTTCGCCGCCTGCCACTTCTCTGAAAAAGTGATGGCTCCTAGCAGGAACGATTAGACGGGCAAGGCAAACAACGAGCCGCAAATGACGCGTCATTTGCGGCTCGTTGTTTGCCTTGCCCGTTGGGAGAATAAAAGCAGCGTTTGACAGCAGCCCAACACACACAGTATTCTTGAGAAGATCATTGAGAGAAAAGAGGTCTGCCAACCTCGTGGAGAATATTGTATGAGCTTGTTACGTCGTTCGGGATCACAGGTAGCTCTACTGGTCCTGGCTGTGCTGGGCATAGCCGACGCCATCTATTTGACCATTGCACACTATGATGAGAGTGTCACCCTGGTCTGCTCGGATAGCGGCTTTATCAATTGCGCACGCGTGATTACGAGCCGCTATTCGTACGTGCCGGGAACTTCGCTGCCTATTTCGCTACCTGGCTTAGCCTGGTGCTTGGTTATCGCTGTTTTAGCATTGCTCGGCATGTTCCTGGGTGCTGAGCAGCGCTGGCTGCGTCTAGCCCAATTCGCCTGGACATTACTAGGGATGCTGACGGTTCTTTACCTAGTCTATGTTGAGATTGTCCTGCTCGACAACCTTTGCGCTTGGTGTACTGTTTTGCATGTCTTGATTTTATTGATGTTCCTGATCGCTCTGGCTCGCCTACCCGGACATGTTAGCGAGGATGAGTTCCCAACATAGTTTGGATAACACACACACATAGCACTGCTATGTGTGTGTGTTATCCAAACTATATGCTTCTATTCCCACTGGAATGTTTTGATCGCAACACCCAGAATAATAACTGCCCAGATCGCCAGGGTTAGGAACGCGCCGCTGGGGAAGGCGCTGCCGGCGAGCATGGTATTCTGCAATGCTGAGGTCAGCGCGGATGCTGGTAACAGTTGAGCCAGCGCGGCCAGTGGGCCTGGCAGACGGTCAAGCGGGAAGAAGCCACCACCGATGAACACAAAGAGCAGGTAGAGCGTATTGGTGCTTACCAGCGTCGTTGAGGCACGCAAAGCACCCGCCATCGCCAAACCCAGAGCCGCGAAAGTTACAGTTCCCAGCATAGCCGCGAGCAGCGCCAGCGGCAGCGAGCCAGCCGGATGCCAACCGTAGAGCAAAACCGCGAAAGCGACCAGGATCAGCGTCTGGATCAGTTCCAGAGCCAGAACGGAGATGATTTTGGCGAGGATCAGGGCGCTATGGGTCAGCGGGGAACTACCCAGACGCTTCAGGACGCCATAGTTGCGTTCGTACGCTGTCGCAATGCCCAGACTAACCATTCCTGCTGAGATAATCGCCAGGGCCAGCACGCCCGGCAGGAGCACATCGGTTGCGCTCTCGTGCGCGGGTATAGGCACGACTTTCAGGGCATTAAAGCCGACGAGTAGCAAAATCGGAATGAACAGTGTCACCATCACTCGCTCGCCCTGCCGCAACGTCATTATCAATTCCATACGTGCCTGATGCACGAGCAACTTGCCGAAGGATGCCGCACGCGGCTGCTCCACCTGAGTTATATGTATCGTAGCCATTAGTCTCTCACCTCCGTGCCTGTCAGACGTAAAAACAGGTCTTCGAGCGAGCCGTGGCCGACGCGCAGTTCGGTGAGCGTGACCTCTTGATCGCGCAACCAGGCGGTCAGCTCTGCCAGGAGAACGGGGGCGCACTCTGTTTCAAGCACATAGCTGCCGGGACGGATCTCCTCGGCTGTGTGTGCAGATGGCAGTGCAGCCAGCTTCGCGCAGTCCAGGCCAGCCGCAGCGACAAAGCGCACCACATTGCCATCCTGCACACCGGTCAGGCCAGCGGGCGTATCCAGTGCAATTAGGCGACCATGATCGATGATCGCCACGCGGTCAGCGAGACGCTCGGCCTCGTCCATTAGATGGGTGGTCAGCAGGATCGTCACACCTTGGCGTTTGAGATCGCGCATAATCTCCCATGTAGCCAGGCGAGCCTGCGGGTCCATGCCGGTTGTCGGCTCGTCCAAAAAGACCAGTTGTGGCTTCCCAACCAGCGTCACGGCCAGGGCCAGACGACGCTTCTGCCCACCTGAGAGGCGGCGATAGCGCGTCTTCGCAGCATCTGCCAGACCAACCTGCTTGAGCAGATCTTCAACATTCTGGGGCCGCTCGTAGTAGCCCGCGAAAAGACGTAGTACCTCGCGTGCGTTCAGGTCGGGGTACAGCCCATCCTGCTGGAGCATCACGCCAATCAGTGGTTTGAGTTTACGCCCCTGCCGCACCGGGTCCAGTCCCAGCACGCGCACAGTGCCACTGTCGGGTGCACGATAGCCTTCGAGCGTCTCGATAGTCGTCGTTTTTCCCGCGCCATTGGGTCCAAGCAGTGCGAAGACCTCTCCCCGGTTCACGGTAAACGATAATTGATCCACGACCCGATTTGAGCCGTAGCTTTTACTCAGCGTATCAACGACAAGCGCAGCCTCGCCATCGGCCTGTACCGTGGCAGTAGCGGCAGTCGTTGTCTGCGTTTTAGCAGACATAACAATTGCTCCTCATAAAAATAACTATGGTGGTGTTTTTTCTCTCTGCATTAAGGTATAGCGCAGATTACCAAAGTTGGCAAGTCTAGTGGTCAGTGGTCCTTATCTTTTTGGATGATTTGTCTCGAATTGAAATCTTCTCCTCTATCACTATTGACGGTTAGTTCTGCCGGTTCCGGCTAAAACTATTTCCCTGGCTAATACGTGTCTATGATAGAAACAAGATACGTAGGTACGCACTCTTTCTGTTACTGATTGTTTAACGGTAATGAAAAACAGGGTATGGAAAATGCGTATAGTATAGAAGGATAAAGGAGTACAAGAATATGGGCATTTTAAATATTATCTGGGCGATTATCGTGATTCTGTTTGTGTTCTGGTTGCTGGGGCTGGTGTTACATATTGGAGGTGCGCTGATTCACATATTGCTGGTCATCGCATTAATCCTTGTGGTCTATAACCTGATCACACACCGTCGATCACGCCGAGCATAAGCATACAAAAGCGTGGTTAAGTGAGTATTTGCTTACTTGACCACGCTTTTGTATGTGTATACTGTTATTTAGTATCCTCGATGGTTGCGGGCGTAGTGGGAGTGTTCGTTGAAAGTTTTTCTGTGTACGACTCTAGACGACTAACGTGACCCACTTCCGTCTCCAATTGTTCCAACGAGACGCCGTTTTTCTCCAATAAGTGGATAATCATCTTGCTTTGGCGTAGGATTTCGTTATCCTGCGCTATAAGATGCTCCATGATTTGCTCGATATCATGATAGGTATTCACTGTTGTATTAAATTGCTCGTCAGCCTGGATTTCCTGTTTGCGACCTAAAACTGCCTGTCCTACCATAATTACCGATAGCATGGTTAACTGTATGAACGTTTGGGATGCCCATGATACCAATGATGCAATTGCCGGGCTGACCAAGCCAGGGAAACCAAGAATAGCCAGAGCTCCGAAGATATACGCGCATAACATAGTACCCACTGCCCGCGTAAGCCAGAGAGCTATCTTTTCGTTAAGACCCGCTGCTGCTCTCTCAGCTTCATGCAGCAGATTGGCATTGCGTGGCTTGTGCTGACGAGGTTCGTGGTGAAACAGTGCACTGGTATGACGATGTGGGTGAGCTGGGGTCTGTAGCGCGTTTGCTGTCTGGGCAGAGGTGGATAAAGTTTCTTCTTGCATACGGATGAGTCCTCCAATTACTAAAATGTGTTGGTATGTTCAATGGTATGTGCCACTATAACACCTTCCAACTTTCCTGAATAGGTGTCTCGTTGTTTGAACGTTTGGAGGAAGCCTTTTTCAACGTTTGATGCAATCGCTTCTCAGAAATAGTCACTTTGTCATGTATTACACAGAGAAAAGAGGCTGCTCGTTCTGCTCGTATGCTTCGTTGACAGAGGATGAGTTTTGTGGCCGAGTTGAAAAAATCCTGTCACAAAACTCACGCAGTCGATCAGATTTTTATATACAGATGCTGCGTCTCGTCGTAGCGATAGAGCGGGTTGCCGGGACGATAGTGCAGATTCCCGCTCGCATCAGCAGACAGCCAGAGCAGCACGCGTGTGCCAGATGGCAGGTTCAGGGGATACTTCCAGTGATCCAGCGAGCTAGCCCCAGTGACGCCGAGCAGCCAGGTGCCACCATCATCGTTGATGGTATTTGGTAGGAGTTGATCGCATGTCATGCCATTGGTATCAGGCGTATCGTTGATCTGCAAATTGCAGACACTCAGCGATGTACCATTCAGGGATGCGGCGAGATCGGCATAGGGATAGTTTGCAAAGCCCGCGACTGTTTTGCGCGGCAGCATAGCTTGTCCCCAAATCCAGGCTCCCACCTGCACCGGGATGGTTGTCTCTACCGAAAGTTTCACCTCAACGCCCGTAGCTACACGTACCGTCAGCAAGCAGCCATTTGAGCAGTCAATGCCAACCTGCTGCTGACGGTCAACATGGATCAGCGGTGTGGGAATTGGCTGAGCAGGCGAGAGTGCTTCGATCTTGAGCACTGGCCCCCCTAATGCGAACAGGGGATACTGGGGCATCAGCGTAACCACATCACCTGGCTGCAAATTGGAGCAGTTTTGCCCCAACGCGCTATTGAGAGCCAGAACCGTCGCAGGAGCCGCGTCGCTGAAGATTTGACCCGCATCGTTCATGCGCATCTGCCGGACTAGAATCTCGTCGCACGAGTCAGAATTCTGCACAGTGTACACAATTGCCCCTTGCTGAGGCAGCAGTTTCGTCAAGAGCGGCATCGGCGTTGGGACTGCGGTTGCTTTGGATGACAGATTATAGAAAAAATTGCTTAAATTGGGTAGCAGGTGATGACCCGTTCCCGTTCCAAAAAGAAACGCTGGTATCGCAAAAACCAGGAGAAAAGGGATTAACAAAAACAAACGCCAGGGCACAATCTGCCCGATAAGTCTGAGATTGTCTGTAAGCGTGCTGCGTGGCTGAAACCGGCGGGACATGGATGATTTCCTTCCGTTAGGTGCAAAACCCTACTGGCATTATGATAACTTCCCCGCAAAACATTCTTGAGCTATCAGTGTCCAATGAACCTCTCAAAGATACGTGAGTACGTGAGATTTGTCAACATGTTAATCATCGATACATCGATTTTTCGACGCAGCATGCATTTACACTTGGAGCAGCAGAAAGCGTTCGCGCTCGTTTGCTGTCTGGGTAAGCGACTGGAGTTGGGCGTGTAGCGACATCGAGCCGAAGCTCTGCCAGTTCTCCTCTGTCAATTGGGTTGCGTACTTGTAAAACCTATTGAGCGTTGTATTCCGCGCTGGAACCTCTGCTTTTTCACGCGCTTGCATAGCTATTTTGGGCTATATCTTTACATATCCATTAATGCTTAAATGGGAATGATCCAATTTATTCGTTCTGGTATTGTGAGAAATTTTGTGAAAAAGCGTGGATGGATACTTTTGGTATGGACATGTTCAACCCAATGCCTCTTGAAGAGCGGCCAACCCAGCCTGTAAAAGCTGTGATGTGGCAGGATGTTCTTGCAAGAGAGTTTGAGTCTTTTGAAGAGCGGCCAACCCAGCCTGTAAAAACTGTGATGTGGCAAGATGCTTTGACGGGACCGCTTCCACAAACCGTTGTGACAAAGAAGCGCGGTAACAGGCTCCTTTATGGGTTTTCCTTGGTGTTGATTGCGTTGGTCATCGCTGGTATTTTTCTGGGACCAGCCGTCTATCATCAGGTATTCGCGCAACCAGCCTCTCTGCCAGCTTTGCAGCGTGTTCTGCATCCTAAAACCACTGTGGTGTACTCGCCAGGCGTCAATGATATAACCCAGCAGTTTATGGAAGCGATGCTGCAAAAGAATTGGATCACCATGTGGCAGATGCTCGCCCCCGAAGCGCAGGGACAGTGGCAGGGCGAAGACGATTTTACGCATTTTGAAGAGGCCAAATTTGGCTCTCTGACATTGCAGAGTTACAACCTGGGGCAGACCATAGCCAGTAGTCCCTGGCTGAATCCCGACACCACGCAGGTCCATACCAGTGCAGTGACATTGCGGGTGGCTTTACAGGCGATTGCGCCGCCCGGTTTGTTGACAGACCCATCGAACAGCGCACTGAATCAGGGTCTATTTAGGAATACCCTGTTTGCTCTGGCCGAGAGTTCGCCAGGAACTTGGCAAGTGCTGATTGCAGGACCAGCCGATCTCGACGCACCTGTACTTGTGCCAGCCAAAGCGCCGGTTACGCATGTGATCCTGCCCGTTTTTATGTATCATCACATCTCTAGTTTGCCCACCCATAATCTGTTGGATTTCAACCTAACCGTGACCACCGCCAATTTTAACAAGCAGTTGGACTGGATGCAAAAGCAAGGATACCAGAGTATCACGATGACTGAGCTGTTTGGATCATTTTATTATGGTAAAGCCTTGCCGCCCAAATCGGTCATCTTTACGTTTGATGATGGGTATGCTGATGTGTATACGTATGCCTTACCTGCATTGCTGGCTCATCATTATCGTGGTGTGTTCTACATCGTTACGGGGATGATCGGTGGCCGCTATATGACCTGGGATCAAGTGCGTACTCTGGCTCAGGCCGGAATGGAGATGGCTGCACACACGATCCATCATGCTAGTCTTGATGAGTTTCCCTATACCATGTATAAGACAACTCCTCAAACTGAAATTACGGCTTCAAAGGCCACATTGGAAATCGAACTGGGCACACCTATTCAGTTTTTCTGCTATCCGTCGGGCGAACCTTTTCATCATGGGTCGCAGTACGCCCGCCAAATGGTGCTCAAGGCTCTCTTCGAGGATGGTTACTTGGGCGCGACCCTTGACCCAACGGCCTTTAACTCGGCTCTCCAAAATTCAGAGATACCCTATCAGATGCCGCGTACTCGCGTCAGCGGTGGCGAGGGTTTGGATAAGTTCATAGGCATCCTGAAAACAACGCTTCTGGAAGATGTCGTACGTTTAGCCCACCTATCAAAGAGCGTGTCGTAGTTGTACAGAGATGGGTGAGCATACTCCTGGAAAGGCTTAATCAGTATGAGTTTTGCTGATGCTCTTTTGACTGAAGACTTGCAGCCACTGCGCCAGAAATTGCTCGATCACCCGCTTTGGACGGGAATCGAGCAGGGCACAGTGACGCGTGAGCAATTGCAGCGTTTTGCCTTGCAGGATTGGTGGCTGGTACGTGAGGCATATCGTCTCGATGCTTTGGGTATTGCTGCCGCCACGGACCTGGAGACGCAAGAGTTGTTGATCGCCAAATTGCAGCCCAAAGTTGGCGGCTATCACGCCCTCTTTCGCTTTGGCGCGGCCCTCGGCCTCGCGCGTGCGGACTTCGATGCAGTAGAGCCACTGGCCGGTTGTATGGCCCTGACTACCTTCTTCTACTGGATGCTGGCCTATGGCTCACCAGGCGAGAAACTAGCTGCCGTCAGTGCCAGCGAGGATATCTTTATCCAGATCTGCCTGCGTATCGTACCAGCTCTTAGGCGCAACTACGGATTGAGCGCAGATGAGGTGTTGTTCTTTACCGCGCACGAGCAGCTTGGTGAGCGGGTCGCCCCTGTCGATAAGACGCTGCTGACTCGTTACCAAGCACCAACTGAGCGTCGCCTGATTACGCGTGCGGTGCGCTTGAGCCACGAGTTTGAGTTGCTCTTTTACGACACAGTGCTGGTTCCATAGGTTCCAGCAGAGCATACGGTATCTTTTCTTGCCTCCCATCCGTGCATAAAGCAGGGCCAATTTGTACGAAGAGAGGGCAACTAAACATGGCAACGCCAGTGCAGATTCCAGCATTGATCAAGCAGAAGATAGCGATTTTTGAACATATTCAGCCCGAATATGAAGCGTGCTTCCGTTTTATGCAGGAAGTGCATGGGCGGGAGCGCCTGGCTTCGTTCTCAGTTGCGCAGGTAGTGTATTACTTGCACGCGCTCTGGTTGTGCGAATGCAAGGATCGCTTGCTGAGTATTTACGAGCACATGCGCCGCTACGAAGGGCACCATTGCCTAGACCTTTTGCAGACTTGGCAGGAGGGTCGGAGTGCAGAGGTTGTAGCTTTTCTGACTGGCAAACTCAATATGCTGTCTTTTACCGCTATTACAATCCAGTTTGAGGAGGCTCGGAACCAGCCTGGAGATCAAACCCTAGCTCATCGTCTAGAGCATGGTCGTCTCGTCTTGTTCACGCGCGGTATGAATTTGCTCCATGCTCTTGAGGCCATTTTCTCGCTATCCGAAGACGAACTGGTACAGCAGGTGCGCTCAGCTTGCCAGGAGTATCACCACACGCCTGCTCAGATTGACGTTCAGCTTGCTGAGCTAAAGACGCCGCTCTATGCCTATCGGCCCCATCAATTGCTGGCGCAGCAGAATATGGTGGCGATGAACAGGCTCGATGTGAATGTGCTGGCGCAGTCCACTGATATGCCTGGTGAACGATCCTGGCGTGCTGCATCTCCCAACGAACCACTGGCTCCCTTTGCCGAACAGGTGATCTCTGGCTATCTCGAACTGAGTGTGCCTATCCATGACAATCGCGCCGTCGGGATACGTTTTGCTGAGTGTAGCGAAACAGCAAGAAGTGTACCTCATGTTATGAAGGACAATACCTAGAGCGCTTGCTATCACACATATTGCCGAAGCCTTTAAACGCATTGATCTGCGTTAATTTCCTGCAACTCTTCCCCAGCCCTGTCGTATATATTTGATGAATCTCACTGAGAGATTTTTTACGCTGTATGCCATTGTATTGGAACAAAACGTTATGGCTGCCTAGGGTTTTTCCTTGTGTTGAGGCAGGCCAACAGGTTATTATGCATATACCTTTTGAGCAAGAAAGCGAGCAATCGATATGTACCAGCAACAAGCTCCTCAACCACGTGATGAAAATAGTTGGAGCGGTCCCAACCCTGAATACGAGGCAGGGTACGCTGGTAATCTCCAGCAGAGCGATCAACTGGCCGACGCCATCGCCCGTCGTATGCAGGCGCAGACTCCCGTCAACGTGCAAATGCCAACCAGTGCCCAGTCTCCCTTCATAGTCCAGGCGAGCCAGCGTTTAGCCCTGGCAATCGTTTCAGTCGTGATGCTGGTTCCACTTTCTGGGATTGCTTTGGGCATTCTTAAAGCCGAGGGCTTGATCGCGTTAGGCATCGTGAGTGTGGTTATCTTGGGAATTAACTTTGTGTTTAATAATCATCGCTAGTTTTGTGAGGCCAACAGACCATTTGCTGATGTTTGTTGGCTTTTTCGTTTTTTCTTCCACCAGCTTTGATTGTGCGAGCTGCATTGAAACGTCACTATTCACAACGAACTCAGTGTGGATTGTAGAATTCTCATAGAGCCGTTGTGGTGGTATTTTGGAGCAGGCTCAGATCGTGGCCGTTGTGGCACGCGAAGGCAGCTAGGCTAGCCAACTGTGCGCAGTGTTCTTCACTGGCCTGAATGTGGTAGGTGCAGATCCCCAGAGCTTCCCACTATCGAACAGAGTTACCCGTATCTGATAGGATCGTCCCGGCACCAGAGTAATTTGCTTGCCTTGAACATCTCCTCCACGCAGGGGTGACAACGTATAGGGTCGATACCCTGGCTCGTCATGAAGACGAACAGTAAGCGCTGGATTGATACGCGCGATCAGAGCAGAAACAAGCATCGCTATCAGGATAAGACATTGCGTGACCCAGAGATGCCGTTAAAGGGGACGACGAACACTTGGTTAAGACGGTACAGGAACAAAATAAAGCTCTGGTCCTGGTTTGTTCCGAGAAGGTGGAACAAGAACCGCAGGGTCAGGATCACTTCCAGCACGCTTAAGAGGGAAGAGAACGATCCTCTTCTACACGTATAGCAGAGAGAAGAAGGCTACAACTCTTTTTAAAATTGGCTTCACACTTGTTTTACACTGATTGTATATTTTATAATATTCCACTCTATTATCAGGCTCCAAGCATTTCCTGTTCTAAGGCATGGTCCACGCTCATTTTGAACCATGCCCTACATACATCAATCTTGTGCACGGCTGCGACTGTGGCCTCAGCGATAACGTCACAATTGTGCTCTTACCGCCCCAGCAGGCCGCGCAACACCAGCCCATCCACGTCAACTACTGCTATACCCAGCAGTGAGATTGGCAACAAGTAGAGCAAACTGGCTACCGCCATGTGGCCGCAGTGGGCAGAACGAAAACCGGGAATATTCTTCAAGAACTGGCATCGGCCTAGGCGCTCGCCCAGGCCGCCAGGATTGGCGAGAAAAAGAAACAACAGGAGTATCAGAAGAGGTAGGCCCAGCAGGCCCGCCACTGGAATCGCTAACAGTGCTCCCAGGAACGCCGCCCCCCAACGTAGATCGCCGCGATCATCAGTAAAGGTACGCACTTCCTTTCGCATTTCAGCTTTGCCTTTCGGCTACCCTGTCTCAGACTCCATCAGGTAGCTAGTTCTCATAATCGGCAGATTTGGAACTAACTACAGTATTCTTATAGCCATGAAATACAACACAGGTAATAAGTGAGAGAGCAAACAAGGGAGGCATCAGTTGATGCCTCCCTTGTTTGCTCTCTCACTTATTACCTGTGTACCAGTACAATTTTCCCCATCACCTCTTGCTTGGCCAGCATACGATGGGCCTCGGCTGCTTGTTCTACTGGCAAAACTTTGTGGATAAGCGGCGTAATCGCCTTTTGCGCGATCAGCTTTAAAATCCGAGCCTCGTTCTCTGGCGTAGTGTGCATCAGGCCGCCACCCAGCACGCTGACACGCTTCAAACGCCAGGACTGTGTATCGACGGTGGCCTTCTGACCGCCCAGGTTGCCGATCAGCACCACGCGCCCCTCCTTCGCGCAGGCATCAATGCTCTCTTGCAGGGTTGCGCCGACCAGTTCCAGCACAAGGTTGACGCCGTGGACACTGCTCACAGCCTGACCGACACTCTGCTCTTTGTAATTCACGACCATATCCGCGCCCAAACGGCGTAGCACAGTCGCTTTCTCCTCGCTACTAGTTGCGGCAACAACCCAGGCTCCGGCCTGCTTCGCTAGTTGGATTGCCATTGAGCCAACGCCGCTGGTGCCGCCCCAGATCAGCACTCGTTCACCCTCGCGCATCTGTCCAACATCAAAGAGACCTGTCCAGGCTGTGGACGCGGCTAGGCCAGCCGCCGCTGCTTGCTCAAAGCTCACTCCATCGGGGATGCGTGCTAGGTTACGCGCTGCCGTCGCGATTCTGCTAGCATACCCACCACCACCGCGTGCACTCGCCGCCCACGTTGTCAGCACCCGTTCACCAGCGCGGAAGTCCTGGCTGTCCGCCACAACGATGCCCACAGCTTCGAGACCTGGTGTGAAGGGTAGTGTTGGCACTGGTCGGCTGCCAGCGCGTTGGAAGAGGTCCAGGCGGTTCACCGTTGTAGCTTTGACATCGATCAGCACTTCTTCTGGCCCGGCAATTGGATCGGCCACCTCGGCGACCTGCAAGACTTCGGGGTCGCCATACTGACTAAATTGTACTGCTTTCATTGGCTTTTTTCCTATGAAAATGATTTTACAACACGCTTGACGTTTCTGTCGTTATCACCATTGTATGTTCCTCACCAGATAATTGCAACGCCGCCTGCGGTATGCGATTAGCCAGAGCCATAGGCACAACCACTGCCAGACAGAAGGCGGAAGGAATGGCGATGACCCAGTTGATACCAATGACCGGAATCAGTAGACCCATCGCTGCCGGAACCAGCATCGAGCCGGTTCCTGTGCCAATCATCATCAGGCTGCTCACCGGGCCAATGGCGTGCACAAAGCGACGCGAGGTGATCGCCATGATGCTGGGAAAGAGCGGCCCATAGAAGCAACCAACCAGCGCACTTGCGCTATAGGCAATGACCAGTTGGTTAGGAAAGATAGCCACCAACACTCCGCTAAACACACTGCCAAAAATCGCCACATACAGTAGGCGTGTCTCGCTCATCCAGCCTCGTTTGAGGATTTGCCCGCCTCCCAGTCGGCCCGCAGTCAAACCAATGAAAAAGGCTGTGGCTACTGGCGCGGCCAGGGTTAGGCCGATGTTCGCGCTCTGGCCCACCGCCGTCACGATCCAGTTGCCAAAGCCGACCTCTGCGCATGTATACAGGCTAATCTGCAAGATCAATAGCCAGAGCAGTCCTTGACGCAATATCTTGCGCAATGCCATTGTATTTGCCTGTTTGTCACCTTTCGCCGTACGCGGCACCTCTGGCGCTTGTTGCCCCAGGATCAGCACGATAGTACACACGGCTACACCTGCACCTATAAAGTAGGCCAGAGGTAGGTAATTGAAGAATTGTAGCCCTAGAGCCAGGATCGTCGGACCAAGCAGTGCGCCTACACCGTACATGCCGTGGATCGTATTCAACTTCTCGCTTAAATTCTCTTTGAAGGCCAGAGTTGCGATAGTATTCAGCGCGATATCAATAAAGCCAAAGCCCAAACCTTTTAGTACTTGGCCCACTAGCAGAAGCGGGAATGAGTTGGTTAGAGCGATGGTCAGCGAGCCGGTTCCTAACAGCAGTAGCCCTAATGCCAACAGGTATTTGGATTTCACCGACTTGGTGAGCGTCCCCGTCAACACCGCACCGAGCAGGAATCCAAAGGCCGAGGCGGTAAACATCCCGCCAGCCACCGCCAGCGAGACATGTGTATTGCGTGCCAACTGGATTAGCGAGGCTCCCGGCAGCGAACTGAGTATGCCTGTGGCGATATAGGTCATGCCCAGTGTCCAGCCTAGCAAACGATGTGTCGGGGTAATTGTGCGAAGCATGAAAAAGTCCTTTGTGAATAAAATACGTGCAATGATAATAAGCTACGAAAATAGGTAAAAATGCGATATACATGCTAATGTACCATGTCTTTGTGCATACCTTCTCTCAGTATAGTGTGTCACACAATGTTGAGTTTTGTCTATGTGGAATGTGATTCTTCAAGATCTGCTTGATTTTTTTTCTCAATCGCAAATATAGTAGACTTCTTCCCGAAGAAGGATTGCGAGCGTGGGAGAGCCTCTCTTTCAAGGCAGATTTGTTATTGGGGAAGAAGTCTAGTATTGACATACACTTGGAAAATTGGTATTTAGACTCATTTGCCTGGATCGGTCTAAGAGGCGGCTTCGCGCCATAGAACAATTGTATGGCGCGATCCAATTCTAGAGCGGCTTCATAGCGATTTCGATGTGATGTAGTCTAAACATCAACTTCTAAAGCATAGACCGTTGCACTCTCTGGCTCATCCGTGTAGAATGGAAGCATGTTTATCGAGTCCTGTGGATGTACTCGATCACCGAGTTTAACTCTACGTCAAAGGAGCTGCACGCAATGGAAAGCTTAATGATGGACTATCCCCTGACCCTGCAACATTTTTTCAGTCGTGCCGTACGTCTATTTGCTCGCAAAGAAGTAGTTACGCTGACCGAACAGGGTAAGCATCGCTACACCTATGCCGAGTGGGGCAAGCGGGTTCTGCAACTGGCTAATGCACTGCATCAGGCGGGCGTACAGCCGGGCGAGCGCATCGCGACGTTCGGCTGGAACACCTATCGTCACCTGGAACTGTATTTTGCGATTCCCTGTATGGGCGCGGTTCTGCACACCTTGAATATTCGCCTTTTTGCCGAACAACTGGTCTATATTGCCAACGATGCGCAAGACAAGATTATTTTTGTGGATGGTGATCTGGTGCCGCAACTGGAAGGTCTGGTCGATCAGTTGCCCTCTGTAAAGCTTTACGTGATTATGGGCGAGGCTCCCAACGCCACGGGCAAGCTCCAGCCCTCCGTCGATTATGAAACGTTCATCGGTGGGCAGCCTGAGCATTACACCTGGCCGGAACTCGATGAGAACGCGGCTGCCGCGATGTGCTATACCTCTGGCACGACTGGCAACCCCAAGGGCGTGGTCTATAGCCATCGCTCGACCTTTCTGCATTCTATGGGCGTTGGCCTGACCGACGGGATTGGACTCTCCGAAAATGATACTGTGCTGCCGATTGTGCCCATGTTCCACGCGAACGCCTGGGGTCTCGCGCACGCGAGCATGATGATGGGTTCGACGCTGGTCTTTCCAGGACGTTTTATGGACCCCTTGAGTATCGCTCATTTGATGGCTGAGGAGCGTGTGACCATGGCCGGCGGCGTGCCAACGATCTGGATTGGCTTGCTCAACCTGCTCGATAAACAAACGTTTGATTTCTCATCTCTGCGCATGATTATTTGCGGCGGCTCTGCCATTCCGCAAGCGCTGATCGAAGGTCTGGGTCGGAAAAATATACAGATCGTGCAAGCTTGGGGTATGACAGAAACTTCTCCACTTGCATCATTAGCCAAACTACGCAGTCATCAAAAAACGCTGCCTGCTGAGGAACAGTTCCGCATCCGTGCGCGTCAGGGCACAGTGCTGCCCGGCGTCGATTTTCGCGTGGTTGATATCGAGAGCGGCCAGGAAGTGCCTTGGGACAACACGGCCTTTGGCGAACTTCAGGTGCGCGGCCCCTGGATTGCACGCGCCTACTACAACGACACTGAGTCCAGCGCGAAATTTATGGATGGCTGGTTGCGTACTGGCGATGTTGCTGTTGTCGATGAAGATGGCTGCCTGCAACTGGTGGACCGCACCAAGGATCTCGTGAAGTCTGGTGGTGAATGGATCTCTTCGGTGGAACTGGAAAGCCTGATTATGGGCCACCCCAAAGTGCTGGAAGCCTGCGTCGTGGCTATCCCGCATCCCAAATGGTCCGAGCGTCCTCTGGCCTGTATTGTGGCAAAACCCGATCATACGGGTCAGGTGAGCAAAGAAGAGATCATCGAGTACCTGCGTCCGCGTGTCGCCAAATGGTGGCTGCCCGACGATGTGATCTTTATCGATGCCGTTCCCAAGACCAGCGTGGGTAAGTTTGACAAGAAGGTGTTGCGTAAGCAATACGAGATGTTGGATAGCCAGAGCTGAGCAAACATCCTGATCGTATGTGTCTAACGTACCTCAACCATAATGATCCTACCCAGGGGGGTGTGGTATACTAGTGAGGAGAGATTACCCTGATGGGTGTAGCACAAAAAGGAGCCAGATCGTATGCAAGAAGAGCGTAAACGAGATGCCTTGAAGCGTCTCTCCTATATTGAGGGACATCTTGCAGGCATTCGGCGTATGGTCGATGATGATAAATATTGCATCGATATTCTGCGCCAAACCCATGCAGTGCGCAAGGCGTTGGAGAAACTGGAGGCGTTGATCCTAGAGGGACATCTGCGCACCTGTGTGCCGGAAGGCATCAAGGGAGATCGCGAAGAAGAGGTAATTCAGGAGTTGATCCAGCTCTATACCATCGCCGGAACGCAATAGGGTACAGGCTTGATGCTCTGTTTAGCAAGAGACACAAAGGAGTTTTGCTTATGGAATCCACCACATTTGTTGCGCCAGACATTTCCTGTGAACACTGTCAGCATGCTATCGAAGGCGCGTTGAACAAGGTTGACGGTGTGAATACAGTTAAAGTTGATATTCCTGCCAAAAGCGTTGCAGTGAGCTATGACGCGCAGAAACTCACGCGAGCACAGCTTGTAGAAAAGCTCGACGACATAGGTTACGCTGTTACCGCCTAACCTATGCCACAGAAAAGCCGGAGAGAATAGTACTATTCTCTCCATATTTTCTGTGATTCGATCATCACGGGTATTATATGTGAAACGACGCACGCGATTTGTTGACGTTTAGACTATTTTAGACAAAAGGCTCTCCAACCTTGAGGAGGGTAGCCTCATCAGAGTAACTTTCCTCTTATACAAACAAAGGAAGTGTACTCATTTGGAAGGCATTACGGCAATAATTGGAACAGAAGTTACCATGTGTAGATGGGGCGAATATTCAAGCTATGAGGCAGAAGGGTTTTCTACATGCAACGTATCTTTTTAACGGGTCTGTCCGGTGCGGGCAAATCGACGGTAGGTCGGCGCGTCGCAACGTTGTTGAACTGGGATTTTGTCGATACCGACGCTGTGCTGGCTGAGCAGGCGGGCAAGACAGTGGGTCAGACACTGACCGAATATGGCGAGGAGCGTTTTCGCCAGCTTGAGAGCAAGGCTTTGCATTCCGCTGCTCAGCACGAACGCGTGGTTATTGCCACTGGCGGCGGCATCGTCATTGCTGAGTCTAACCGCACGTTTATGCACGAGCAGGGTTTGGTAGTGTATTTGCGTACCGAGACTGGGACTGCCTGGCAGCGCATTCAGGCACATATGCATACAGAGGGCCAGCAGGCGGAACGTCCCTTGCTGGCTGGTGGCGATGGTCAGCAACGATTGCGCGAATTGCTGGCAACGCGTGTGGGCTGGTATGAGGAGACGTCCGCGTCTATCACCACTGATGGGTTTACATCTGAGGGCGTTGCGCAACAGGTCATTGTCAGTGCTCTGGCACATGGACAATTGCTGACCGACGATTCAGCACGCATCTCCTCTAATCTGCGGCTGACTGGCGCGTTTTCGCAGGCAGTGATCGAATGGGGCGGCTTCTGCCAGTTGCCAGAGGCTCTGCAAGCTTTAGGCACGCGGGGACGTGTCTTTGTCGTCACTGATTCATCCGTTGGTGCCCTTTATGCTGAGGCTACACGTTCTTTGCTTGCAGGAGCTGGCTTAGATCCATATATTTTTACTGTGCCTGCGGGCGAAGGGAGCAAATCTTTCGTCTGTTTCCAGCAGATTGTTGATTGGCTGGTCGAGCAGCGTGCCGAGCGTTCCGAACTGGTGCTCGCACTCGGTGGGGGCGTGGTGGGCGATCTGGTTGGCTTCGTGGCCTCGTGCTATCAGCGTGGTGTACCGCTGGTCCAGATTCCCACGACATTGTTGGCTCAGGTCGATTCTGCGATTGGTGGCAAGACGGGCATCAATCATGCACACGGCAAAAACCTGATCGGCGCGTTTTACCAGCCAGGGCTGATCTTCGTTGATCCCGCTGTGTTGCTGACGTTGCCGGAACGTGCCTATTGCGAAGGTTGGGCCGAGATCGTCAAGTATGGCGTGATCCTCGATGCGGAACTCTTTGCTATGCTAGAGAACCGTTTGCTAGATCTGGAGCGGCGCGACGCTGATTTGCTGACCCAGGTGGTAGCGCGTTGCATTCGTCTAAAGATGGACGTGGTGCAGGGCGATGAGCGTGACGGCGGCCTGCGCAACATCTTAAACTATGGGCATACCTTCGGTCACGCTCTGGAGGCCACCACCGAGTATGGCACCTGGTTGCATGGTGAGGCTGTTTCCATCGGTATGGAGGTTGCGGGCCGTCTTGCTGTGGCACGCGGACTGATCTCTCAGGACGACCTGCTGCGTCAGCGCAAACTCTCGCAGGCGATTGGTTTGCCCATTGCGTGTCCAGGCGTCGATGGCGCGGCTATCCTGGTCGCTATGCAGCACGATAAGAAGGTGCAGGCCGGGCGTACGCGTTGGATTTTGCCCACGCGCATAGGGCAAGCTCAAATGTATAGCGATGTGCCGTTAGAGCAGGTGCGCGAGGCCGTCGCCGCAGTTTGTCAGCCCCAGGGAGTGCTGCGGTGAAGTACGCTGGCTTGATCGGCTATCCGGTGCAGCATTCGCTCTCGCCGCGTATGCACAATGCAGCCTTTGACGCGCTGGGCATCGAGGCGCGTTACGATCTGTGGGAGACGCCCCTCAGCGAGTTGGGTGCACGCATTCAGACGTTGCGTGCACCAGAGATGTTTGGTGCGAACGTCACCATTCCGCACAAAGAGGCGGTATTGCCCTGGTTGGATGCCATCGATGCCCAGGCTGAGCGTATTGGTGCCGTCAATACTATTGTCAATCGTGCTGGTCGCCTGGTTGGCTATAATACCGATGCTCCTGGTTTTCTGCGTGCTTTGCAAGAGAAGGCTGGCCCGAACTTCGAGATGCAGGGTCAGCAGATTGCGATACTGGGCAACGGAGGCGCAGCGCGTGGAGCTGCGGTAGCTCTGCTTGATAGCCAGGTGAGTGCACTTTTCATCCTGGGACGTACCTCAGCGCATATCGAGGTGCTGTTAGAGCATTTGCGCCAGCGCACAGGTGCACGCCACCTGCACGGTGCCTTGTTGGGTACAGATGTGGCACAGTTCTATCTGGAACAGGCGGATGTGTTGGTAAACACCACGTCGGTTGGCCTCAAAGAAGGCGACGAGACGTTGTTAATCGAGGCCGAGTGGTTAGCACCGCAAACCCTAGTGATGGATATGATCTTCAACCAGCCACAGACGCCCCTGCTACGGGCAGCACATGCACGCGGCTGTGCTACACTGAACGGCCTCTCCATGCTGCTCTACCAGGGCACGTTGGCCTTTGAATTATGGACGGGTCGCGCTGCGCCTGTGGAAATCATGCGTACCGCGCTTATGCCAAAGCCAGAGAACGCTGAGAGCCAGAATGGTGCAGGGATTGCTCCTGCTGGGATCTAGCACGCACAAAAAAGTCTTGAGCAACCAACACTCTGTTTGGTTGCTCAAGACTTTTTTGTGCGTGCTACTCGGAGCCGCTTGCTAGGTTAACGAACGCTCTTAATCGGTATGATCAACAGCGCTGCCCCTAGCAGGAACGCGGCTGCGATGGCTAGGAACACTGTATAGCCAAAGGCACCAGGAATTGCGGTCAGGATAGCCCCGCCAATGATCTGGCTCAGTACTAGCGGCAAGAAGATGGCTATGTTCATTAAGCCCAAATCTTTGGCACGCTCAGTAGCCTCTGGCAGAACACGGACGGCCAGGACCATATCAATCGAGAGATAGGTGCCAAAGCCTAGACCGAGGACCAGCGCTGCGGCCATTGAGACGGGCCAGCTATGAACCAGAGCCAGCATAATCATGGCTACCATCATCACCAATGCCCCACTGATGACGAAGATTTTGATCCGGCCCGTTTTCTTTGCGATGATGCCACTGACAATCGCGGAGATAACCACCAGAATACCTGCGAGCAGATTGAAGATAGCCACACCAGCAGTTGGATTCGCATAGTGCACAGCGTCGCGCAGGTAAAACAGGAGAAACGCATTCATCATGATATAAGCCAGGAAGATCAGGCAGCGCGATATCCATGTATAGAAGAAGTCCGGGTGCTTGCGTGGGCTTACGATAAAGCGGGTAGAAAACGTTTTCCAGTTAAACGAAGGCACAGCTTCATGCGGCAAGCGCTCCTCACGCAAAACGAGGAAAAACGGCACCACAACGATAATCGCAGTAATCAGCAGCACGAGATAGCCACGAGTGGGATCTACGGCGGGGTTACTGAAGCGGGCTACCAAAATGACGCCGAGCAGACCACCAATAACTGGCGACATGCCAACAAACGCCGAGACTGTGGCCCGTTGGTTGGTGGGAATCTGGTCAGGGATAATGGCAGTGGTGGCTGACATAATCGTATCAAAGGCGATCTGCACGATGATTTCGCCGATGAGCAAAGGCCAGAATGAATAGGAATTAGCCATCAAAACCAGACCCATAGTGCCCAGGCACAAACCAAAAATAATCCACGGGCGACGGCGACCCCAGCGTGACGTCGTGCGATCACTGATTGCCCCTGCCAAAGGTGAGATCAGCACGCCTGCAATGCCTCCTAATGTGCCGATGATAGCAAACGTCGCGATATGATGGATGGGATCGAAG
The DNA here is from genome assembly GCA_039923935.1 of Ktedonobacteraceae bacterium. Taxonomy (GTDB): domain Bacteria; phylum Chloroflexota; class Ktedonobacteria; order Ktedonobacterales; family Ktedonobacteraceae; genus Paraktedonobacter. Next base: position 29,510 of record JBDTBU010000228.1, read on the forward strand.
AGACTCACTTGGTTGGAGAGTAATACTTGTTTAACGGTAATTTGCACCATACCTGTTACCAAGCAACACAGACCGAACAATATGCGATAGGTCCAGCTTAAAGAGCGCGTAGGCTCCTGGTAGATAGCGTGCACACTTTCGTTGATTGGCAGGTCGGGTGTTGAGAGAGGGGGAGATTGGGTAGGGACTTCAGCCATGGGTAGCTACTCCTTGCAATACATAGGTAAACACAAATTTATCGAGCTGCACAACGCGAATGGCTCTTGGAAGGGATCGATGGGTGTTGGGCTAGTTACGGTTGAGATCTTCTTAAAGATCTGACCTGCTGCTTTGCAGATTTCGTAATCTGAGCAAAGTATAGCAAAAAAGCATGAGATATTCAATCGATATGAAGCAAAATTTCGGAAATGTGGCACTATTCTAAGGAAATTGTACTGTTGAAAACGCCCATTGCTCGCTAGGAATATGGTATGATGATGGGGAGGTAAAGCATCTTCCAGCCTGACTAGAGCTGACTTTTTCTGTGCTGCTACCATGAGATCTTACTATCTCACTTGATGGGATAATATTCATTCAGACAGCTACATTCAATGTCAGCATCGTTCGCATTGCTTGCGCGACTGAGAATAGAGATAATGGCCTTAAAGTACTACTTCAATGAAACGTTACACAACATACGAAGATGTATTGCTATATAATGCTTCAAGGTTGCCCATTTTGAAATTTTGCCACAACTTCTGTGAGAAGACGTGTTTCCAAACTGAGTAGGCTAGAAATGGTTGTGTCTATTCTCCTGACGTATCTGGATTCGTGAATCGTGAGACAATGTGAAACTAGCCTGTGTAACATGCTGTTTGGATGGAGGATTGTCTGTTAGATTGCGAATCTGCTGTATATTCTCGTTTATAGATGTATTTTTGCGGACCCTGAGTGCCCTCAGGCTCTCTGTTTGGGGTTTGAAAGGATTGGCCGTGTACACGATTGATCTCGCAACGATCTTGCAGCTCCTGCGTGAATTCCGCCGTAACGGTATTTTGCAGGCAGAGCTTCCGTCAGGGCTGCCTCGTTTGAAACAACCGTGCCAGGTCGTGATCGAGCTTGTCGAGGGAGAGGTTTCTTCGGCCTTTGTAAAAAATACCAAAGGGCAAACACTGTTGATGAATGTTGAAGCCCTGCAAGCAGTTGCTACGCTGGGTAAATTGAGTTGGGTATTTAATCAGTCATCAACTTCCCCCGCTCCTTCCGCTCTCCCAGCGGCTTCCGCTCCTCAAAAACATCCTTTGCAATCCTCCTCTACGCAGCCACAGATGCTCGCAATTCCGCGTTCACCTGTGCCGCGCCGTCGGCTTTACGTTAGCCCAGAGGAACTCAATCGTTGGCCGTTGCGCCATCGCCAGGTGTTTGTGTTGATTGATGGCGAGAGAAACCGCGAAAAAATTGCCGCGATCTTAAATTTACCGATCCCTCTTGTTGCAGGAGTTTTGCAAGAATTGCAATCATTAGGGATCATCGAGTTGAAACCACTGTAGAAACGCTCAGCACATTTTTACACATGTAGGAAGAAAGGTTTACCTATGCAAGTACAGCCCCCTATCGCGTCTGTTGATGATGCATCGGCGAGTAGCAACTGGTCACAGCACTATTTGCAGGATAAGTCAACCAGTATGGACCAAGGTCGCCTGGCCTGGTGGTATCGTCTGACTGCTCCGCCGGAGCCACCCGCAAGTGCCAGCTTTGCCAAACGTGAGGCAGCTCGACGTGGGAAACTGGCGAGCACTTTGATGTTCTTTTTTTACATTGTTTTCATAGGTGTGGCGGTGCTTGGTTTGGTGATTGGGAACAAAGTTCTGACCATTGCGATTCTCTCACTGATAGTTCTCATGGCCGGGGCGCTTTTTTTCAATCGTTTGGGGCACCCAAATGTCACTGGCATTATTATCGCAGCGGCGGTAGAATTGGGCCTAGTGGTCGTTATTCGCCTCGCTCCGGGCGGCCTGGACCCCAGTTATCTGGCGCTTTTTGATATTTTGGTCTTTGTGGAATTGTTGGTAGCTTCGTTGCTGCCGGTCAACTGGATCTTTTTTGCCACCGCGCTGAACGTTGCGTTTATTCTGTACGATATTCCGAATCAGCTCTGGGACCCTGCCATGATCCTGACTATGCATAGCGGGTTTTTGGCGGTGCTCTTTCGTCCTATCTCCCTGCACTGCGTCGTGACCTTTATCCTTTGGCTCTGGGTACGCAATGCCTCCCAGGCTTTGGAGCGTGCTGACCGTGCCGAGTCCATCGCCACGCTGGAGCATGAGATTGCCGCGCAGGAGCATCTTGTGGCCGAAGAGAAGCGTCTGTTGGAGACGAGCATTCAGCAAATTCTGCAAACACATATCCGTGTTTCACAGGGCGATTTTAGTGCGCGTGTGCCTCTCAACGAGGGCGAGCCTCTCTGGGGCGTCTCTGGCTCGTTGAATAACCTGCTCGCGCGTCTGCAACGTCTGCACAAAATTGAAAAAGAGATGTTCCCGCGTCTTCAGCGTGCCAGCCAGATCGAGTATGAGTTCCGTCGCCTGCATAATGAGATCAATCTCTCGCTCCAAGCTGTTCGCCAGGCCGAGAACGAGCAACAGTCGATCCGCTTACGGCGTAGCAATACGTTGCTCGATTTATTGGCTGCGGAACTTCATGGCAAACAACTGAGCGCACCGTCGGATAATCCTGAGCATCCTGTGGTGCCCCAGCGTCCGCAAGCTGACTCTTTTCCCCCAGGTAATCGTACCGGCCCTCTTTCCTCTGGTAATGGTTCACTGAGCGGTCCTCTTCCCTCTGGCAAAGGCTCAATGAGTGGCCCTCTCTTTCCGGGCAAGCGTACAGGGCCGCTTTTCCCTGACAATCGTACATAACACTAGCTCTTTCTCATGGGGAAGAGTTTTGTGCTCTTTCCACTAGTGAAATTAGGAAGAATACATGCAAAAACAACTCACCGAAAACGAGGTCGCTTCCTCTGTTGGGGAAACTTCAATCCCAGCAATTGAGATCAAAGACCTGTGTAAGAGCTTTGGCACTTTTCAGGCGCTCGATCATCTTTCGTTGACTATCCAGCAGGGTGAAATCTTTGGCCTGCTCGGTCCTAATGGGTCAGGTAAAACAACAACGATTAATGTACTCAGCGGCCTGAGCTTGCCTACCAGTGGGACGGTGACGGTACTGGGTCATGATGTTCGGCAGCACATTCGTCAGATTCGCCAGATGTTGGGCGCGGTCCCTCAAGAGACGGCGCTGTATGAGGAACTGACCGCCTGGGATAATCTCGACTTCCATGCCGATCTCTTTGGCATACCCCGCAAACAGAAAAAAGCTCGTATCAACGCTATTTTAGAGTTGGTGCAGTTAGAGAACCGTAAAGATTCACGCGTCAAGACCTTTTCTGGTGGTATGAAACGCCGCTTGGCCCTTGGCCGCGCACTTTTGCATGAGCCGCAGCTTTTGTATTTGGATGAGCCGACTCTGGGCGTCGATGTGCAGGCTCGCCGCGCTATTTGGGACTATATTTTGGCTCTGCGCGATCAGGGTAAAACGGTGCTTATCACGACGAATTATCTGGAAGAGGCTCAGGTACTTTGCGAGCGTCTAGCCATCATCGATCATGGCAAGTTGGTCGCCGTTGATACGGTTGAGCACCTCAAGAAGGCTCATGGTGGTAGTGTGATCGAGGTTGAAACTGCCACGCCCACACACGAACTGGCTCGCTTGCAGGCGTTAGAGGGTGTGCAGGATGTCACGCTGGAAGGCGCACATCTCCGCATCACGACGCAGGGTTTAAGTAACGTTGTCCCTCACATCATCAACCTGCTCTCGCAGGAGGGTGAGATTCGTGATATCGCAGTACGCGAACCCAATCTTGATGAAATTTTCTTGCGTCTGACTGGTACGGCGCTACGCGACTAGAGGAAAAAGAGAATGTACGGTTCAGGCTATACCTTGCGAGTCGTGCTGGCTTGCATGAAAAAAGATATCAAGAGCGCTCTCAGTGAACGCCTCTTTCTGATGTTGGGGATTATCGTCCCGGTGAATTTCTTAATTCTGATGAGTCTGTTTGTGCTAGCGGGTAACCACGCGCCTACCGCTGTGGTGATGTATGATCGCGGCCCACTCGCTCAGCAACTCTACAGCGTGATGGACCACGCGCAGTCCTTCCGATTACAACAAGCCGATGCACAGAGCGCCCAGAACATGCTGAACTCCGGCCAGATCGTCGCAGTCGTGACGATTCCTGCTGACTTTGATCAACGTGTCCAGCAAAAGCAGCCAGTTCAGATTCAGGTGGATATCAATAACTTAAATACCGATTTTACCAATGATATCCGGCGTGCGGTTCCACTCTCCATTACGTCGTTTTACGCTCAAGCCTATCCTAACTTGGTGAATATCGTTGCTAATGAACACGATCAGTTTCCTCTGGATACCGACTACATTCCCTATGTGATGGTGTCCTTGCTGCCCCTGGCCTTTGCCATTGGTGGTATCCTCCAAGCTGGCACCTCGTCGGCTCGTGAGTGGGAGAAAGAGACGATCAAAGAGCTGCTGCTTTCGCCTGCCAGTCGCGAGGCGATGCTGCTTGGCAAGCTTCTCGCAGCCCTGCTACTGAGCTTAGTCTCAGTGGCGGCGATCTTCCTCATCATTGTGTTTATTGTGCATGTCCCGCCACAGAGCTGGCCAGAGGCCATTGGTTATACGGTGTTCTGTTTGGTACTGTTTCTGGGTGCGGGTCTCTTGCTGGGCACACTACTCAAACAGCGTTTGCCAGTGCTAATCCTGGGCATTGGGATCACCCTGCCACTTTTCTTCGTGAGTGGACCCTTTGGCCCCATTTCTTTTGGGACGCCAGCGATTCAGTTTTTGGCAAAGCTCTGCCCCCTCTACTATGCCATTGTGCTGGAGCAACATGCTTTCCACGGTTTTGTGCTCAATACCTATGGACTTGGCGGCAATACCTTGATCCTGGGCCTCTATACGTTGGCTCTGTTCGTTCTGGCGGTAATAGCGATGCGTAGAAGTACTGTAGCGCATTAAGCCTATACTCTGAGAGGAGTGTCTCATGTTTCTGGCCTTTTGTCGCTCAAGCTGGGTGATTTGTCTCAAAGATATTCGTGTCTGGCTGCGTCATCCCAGTCATGCCTTGTTTTCTTTTTTGCCTGCCGTCACGCTGTTACTCCTGACTTCCCTGGGCGCTGCCGCAGTGGGTCACAATCCTGTGGCTCTGGTAGTTCAGGATCATGGGAGTTATGGGCAGAAATTTGCACAGATTTTTCATCAAGCTGGAATCTTTCGTATCTATGATGTCGATGCTCAGCAGGCGCAACAACTGTATAATAACGTCGATATTGCGGCGATTATTACGGTGCCGCCCGACTTCACGCAACGTGTGCTGGCCCACGAACACGCTCCCATTGAGATGACGGTGAATAATCTGAACCTGGATTTCACCAGTGATGTACGTCGTTCTGTGCCCGATATTATTACGCAGTTTTATGCCTCTGAGGGTCTGAATAGCCCCATTCAGGTGGGCCTTCAGGAGCACAATTTGCGTGCGCAAGATATCGAAATCTTCCAGTATACCGTCCTGCCTGCGATCATCTTTTTGCTGACTATCAGTGGACTGGTCAACGGCGGTCTAGCGACGGCACGCGAATGGGAAACCAGAACGATCAAAGAACTGCTGCTCTCGCCTACGAACCGTAGCGCGATTGTTGTTGGTAAAGTTCTAGCTAGTTTTCTGATCACCCTGACCCTGGGAGTGTTCGTGCTACTTGTCTGCACATTGCTTGGTTGGCTGCATCCTCAAGGTATCTATTGGCTGACGGCTCTGTTGATTATCGCACTGACCAGCTTGTTCAGCGCCAGTCTGGGTATTGCAATTGGCAGCGCAACCAGACGTATCCAGCCGGTTGGCTCGCTTTCAATCAATGTGGGTATGTATCTCTTCTTCCTGGCAGGTGGGATCGGTGTGTTGGCTTTTGAGCCACAAATCCTGCAACAGATTGCCAGCTTTATCCCGTTAACCTATGGTATGCACGCGCTACAGATGGCTACCTTCTACAATTCTAGCGAGTATCTTGGTCAGGATACGCTGGTGCTCTGCGTCTCTATCCTGGTCGCTCTCGTTCTGGGTGTTGTGTCAACGCGCCGTGGAATGACCAACTGAGAACCGTTTTGTAGAGAGATAGCGAGAGTTCTCATGTGAGCACAACCACATGAGAACTCTCACTTTACTCCGTGTTCAGCGCAACCTGACCGAGCGCATTCTTCATGTCAATGGGTCAGGTTAAGAAGCAAGCGTGCTGTTGCGCACACATAAGCGGAACGGGACATTGATATGTTCAGGTGGCTGGGTACGCGTTTTCTTGATGCGCCCAATCAGCGGTGAGTGGTTATAGCGTTCTTTGGAGCACCCCCAACAGTAGCATGAGAGCAGTTCGGCACAGCCTAACCTAACCTTGCGGAAGACTGGCCTAATGGAGTACAGTTTCCAACAAGAGAACAACCAGGAACATTGCTTTACAGCAATGTTCGGGATATAAAAGGAAAAGATATATGTTGAGATTTCTCACCTCCGGCGAATCGCATGGGCCGGGACTGACGGCCATCATCGAAGGTCTGCCCGCTGGCCTGCCCTTGAGTGCGGAGGAGATCGATAAACACTTGGAGCGTCGCCAAGGCGGTTATGGACGCGGCGGACGCATGAAGATCGAGAAGGACCGGGCGATTATCCGTTCAGGCGTGCGCCACGGCCTGACGCTTGGTTCGCCGATTACCCTGGAGATCAATAACCGCGACTGGGAGAATTGGCAGGTCAAGATGAGCGTGACACCTGTCGAAGAGCAGGTCGAGCCGGTGACACTGGCACGACCAGGCCATGCTGATTTCGCGGGCGTCATCAAATATGGTCATCAGGATATTCGCAATGTCATCGAACGTTCCAGCGCCCGCGAGACTGCCGCACGCGTCTCCGTAGGCGGCGTCTGCCTGACCTTGCTCAAACAGTTCGGAATTGAGATTCACAGCCATGTGCTCTCAATCGGCCCTGTGGGTGAGCGTGACGATCAGCGTAGCGCGATCCACCAGCGTTTTGCGCAGGACTACTGGGAGAGCGTCGAAGGCTCACCGGTGCGGTGTGGCAATAGTGATCTGAGTGAGCGCATGGTCGCGTTTATCCAGGAGTGCAAGACGAAGGCTGAGACCTGTGGCGGGATCTTCGAGGTTGTGGCGACGGGCGTGCCGATTGGCTTGGGTAGCTATAGCCAGTGGGATCGGCGTCTCAGTGCGAAGATTGCCCAGGCCATGATGAGCATTCCTTCGGTCAAGGGTGTTGAGATCGGTAGCGGCTTCGCGAGCAGTGCGCAGTTTGGCTCACAGGTTCACGACGTGATCCGTAACGCTGAGGCTGGCGCGTGGCAACGTCTGAGCAACAACGCCGGTGGCATTGAGGGTGGCATGAGCGACGGTGAGCCAATTGTCGTGCGTGTCGCTGTCAAGCCCATCGCCTCGCTGGCTCACCCACTGCCAACAGTTGATATTGCCACACGGGAGAACGTTGCTGAGGGGCGTTATGAGCGCAGCGATGTTTGTGTTGTGCCAGCGGCGGGCGTCGTCGGAGAGACCATGCTTGCCATCGCGCTCACCGAGGTTTGGCTGGAGAAGTTTGGCGGCGATAGTCTGGCGGAGATGCGGGCCAATGTTGATGCGTATGTATCCTCAAGCGGATCGTAATCAAGCCACAGCCAGACTCCCAACGCCTTGAGGAAGCGTCCATGGCAAAGTCAAGTGGTTTTGCATGAAACAATGCGTTGTGTATGCCAACCAATGAAAGTACGCGCGACGTATATTTTGCACTATGGATTGTTCAATCCTTCAAAATAAGGGAGATACTTACCAAGTGGATAGTGGCAAGCAAATCACGCAGTATCTTGAAGAGTTAGCGCAAGAGCTGACAGACCTTCAGGTAACCATTCCATTCCACATGCTTATTACAGGTGGGGCGTATATGTTGCTTCAGCAGCAGCGTAAATCTACTCTTGACATTGACTTTACCCTCCTCGACATATCCCAACACAAGATACAACCAAATACAGTTTTTCCTATCACCATAAGGAAGAAAGAAATTTCAGGCAAAAAGAGTACCGTTCCGTACTCTGCCGAGTTTAAACAAGCGGTAGAAATGGTTGCAGTTCGGCATAAGAACCTGGATGATGATTGGATGAACGACGAAGCAGCAGTTTACCTTTACGACGATGCCCCTCATGCAGAAGTCATGTTCTGGCAGTCCTTTGGTGAGATCATCTATGTCTATTTACCAACAATGGAATACGTGTTTGCTACAAAAATTGCTGCATATCGCCCAAAGGATGCTGAAGATATTCAAATACTCACGCGTGCGTTAAACATACAAACTTGGGAGCAAGCAAAGGCAATTATAGACAAATTTCTCCTTCCAGATGCCCAAACGTTTTGGGAAGTTGGTGAAAAACTGGAAGATTTGTTTCCCTAAACGATCAGAGTTAGGAGGGTAGAGCCAAAGTGACTCTGAATGAGTTACCTTTTTGTGTGGCTAGTCCTCTCGTTCTTCGCATGCTATAATGGGATTGAAGGGAGGGACAAATTAGCATGCAAACATATGAAGAACAAATAACGATGCTTGAATCTACTGATACTGGACAGACATCTCGTGTACGTTTGCAAACGTTCAATCGTTCTTTTGAGGAAATTTGCGCGGGTGAATCTCCCTGGATATCACTTGGGAACTTTATGCATCAATTCTTTGGGATGCAGAAACATCGCCGTCTTGAATTGGTGTGTGAGCCTCTTGAGGTGCCGGAGGCGTGTTCACCTGAACAGTTTCAATGGGCGGTCTTTTGTGCTGCATCGGTGGAATATCTGTGTAACAAGTACGAAATCCCCTGTCCAGAGTGGGCGCTCAACCCTCGGTACATGCTAGAACAGCGTTGGTATTATGCCATTGGCGCTGACATGGAACGCGTGCAGGAGAAGCTTCGCCAAACAACGCCAGAAGAGTTCTCGAAACGGAACATTTTTTGTGGAGACCGCACGTATCGTAATAAATACGAGCACGAAGGGCGTCAAGGTCGTCGCAAAATAGCCTAAACACGCTCCAAAGCTTGCTTTTTTTCGAGAAGGTTACATGCGCCATGCCAGGATAAGACGAAGAGTTGGGCGTACTCTATTCATTGAGTACACCCAACTCTTCTAAAGGTTCAGTTCAAATTGTTCATCAGAGCCGTGACATTATTGACATAACTCCAGTTGAAGATACCCCGGTGGCGTACCGACCAACCACCTTCATTGTACGCGCTGATAACCTCAGGCAGATTGCCATTGAAAGAGTTCCAGAGCCAGCCGAGATAGGTCGCGCCCAGATTGAGGTTATCCTGGAGATCGTAGGGATCGCGTTGGAGTCCTGTGCCTGCATTGACCCCCATAGCAGTATAGGGCATCAGTTGCATCACGCCGATCCCACCATCCCAGGCGATCACATGTTGCGTCCAGCCACTTTCCTGCCAGGCGATAGCCAAGAGGAGCCGTGGTGGTAGATGGTGTGCCGCCGCAACCTGATAGATCAAGCTGCGCACTTGTGGGCGGTTTGACCATTGTAGAGCGTGATAGTTATACCAAGGGATCGTGCCGTTGGTGGTTATGCCGCTCGCTGGTGCTCTGGTTTGTAGTTCCAGGCGGCGCGGAAGGCACAGGTGCTGGTTGACAAAAATCAGGTTGACATTGTGAAGGGCGTTGGCAGAGGCCAATGTTGAGATGGTGGTATGATAGTGCCAGGCAATGCGACTGAGCGTATCACCTGGCACAACCGTATACCAATTGCATGTGTTGTCGCGATCAGCATACGCCGCTAGAAAGCTTACACTGTACGTGGCAAGGCTCCCACAGAGCAGAAGCGCGGCGAGAAGAACCAGTGTCAACTTCGTTAGAGAGAGGCGACGAACGAACCCACAAAGGAGGAGCAGCGGTGTTATTCGTCGTGTGACCACGTTAGTGAGATATTTCATTGGTGCAATGGTCGTCATACTCGACTGCCTTTCCAAAACGTCAAAAACGTATGGATTGCGGTGAAAATTCCGCACACCGCACAGGATCGCCCGTGGGTGGCCTCATGCTAGGCAAGAGACTGTTATACGTGTCTCCGACTGATACATTACCTTTTGCATGAGAGAAGAATGGCTCTTTACAACCACTTCTTCTGTAGTAATAATGCTGATATTACCACCCATTTACATACGTTTTTACGAACTGTTGTATTCCTGCTCTCACTATATACGGGCGAGAAATACAAAAAGGGCGATATACAGGGATTCTTTTCTCTCTATCAGGAATTGGCGCATGAGAACAAGCAAAGGAGCGATATTGTGAGAAGCGAAGAAGCGCTGACGGCGACGGTCGAAGAGTATTTAGAGACTATCTACAACATGGCTGCCGAAAAAGAGGTGGTGATTGGGGCACGTCTGGCTGCCAAGTTTCATGTCGCCCCGCCAACCGTGACCGAGATGCTCAAGCGTCTGGTGCGCGACGGCTATGTCGAGATGGATCAGAAACGGCAGGTCAGCCTGACTGAGGCGGGCTATATCGCTGCTGAAGCGGTGTTGCGCCGCCATCGTTTGACCGAGCGTTTTCTGGTGGATATGCTGGGCATGCAATGGCATCAGGTTCACGAAGAAGCCTGTCGCCTGGAACACTTCATCTCCGGCGCGGTTGAAGCCCGTGTGCTGGCGAGTTTGAACTTCCCGTCAACCTGTCCGCATGGAAATCCCATCCCCGGTCAGGTGCCAAGCGCACGCACCTATCTGCAGGATCAGGGCGCAATCCGTCTCTCTAGCGTCGGGAAAGGGGAAGTCGTGAAAATCCTCTGTATCTCAGAGGTGGTTGAAGATGAAGAGGCGCTGATCCACTACTTGCACGACAAGGGGCTGACCCCTGGCATAGAGCTGACGATGCTCACACCTCTTGGAGCCTCAGAGAATGAGCAGGATGCCGATTGCTACCTGCTCGTGGGCGAACAGGAGATACGCGTTAGTGCAGCCATCCCTGCTAAAATCTGGGTCACTCTTTGCTAATCGAGCATTAAAACAAGGGTCTCGTTGTTTCAATGTCAGGATGAGAGGCGTCCCAGAAAATGTGAATGATAATTTTCTGATACTCTTGACTTCGTATGTTAGGGTATGCTAATATCTGACTAACAGACTAGGGATTAAAGATACGAGTTCTCGCCCTGGTAAAACTATTTTTGGGTAAAGAAGGTCAGTTATGTTAGCAACCTACATTCTTTTCTTGCGCGAAGGGTTGGAAGCCAGCCTGATTGTCAGCATGATTTTTGCCGTGTTACGCCAACTCAATCAGATGAGGCAGGCTCGTGCAGTCTGGATCGGGGTTGGCTTAGCACTGCTCTGTGCTATGTTGAGTGGGGTACTTATTTTTAGCCTTGTCCACACCTACGCGAACACCACTGGCCAGGCTATTTTTGAGACTATTACCTACCTGTTTGCGGTGGTTCTACTCACGGGCATGACCTTCTGGATGCAGAAGCACAGCCGTACATTAAAACAAGAGATTGCGCTCAAGGCGCAAGCAGCAGGATCGGGCTTTGCTTTTGGTCTACTGGCCTTCACTTCTGTGGGTCGCGAAGGTGTTGAGACTGCTTTCTTTACGCTGGCTTTCGCGTTTCAGACAAATGGTTGGTTGCTGTTGTTGGGTGGCTTATTGGGTGTTCTCTCTTCGGTAGTGCTTTGCTTCTTGATCTACCGTCTGGGGTATCGCCTGAACTATCGTATCTTCTTCCGCGTTATGGGCATTATCCTGCTTTTCTTTGCCGCTGGTCTACTCTCTGATGCTGTGCAGAACATGCAGCAGTTGAACTGGATCACGTTCGGCCTGACACCACTCTGGAATACTTCACACTTTCTCAGTGAGTCGAGCAACATTGGTGACTTGTTGCATAGCTTTGTGGGTTATGCCGAAGAGCCAACAGTCTTGCAGAGTACGCTGTATGTGCTCTTCCTGGCGGCTACCTGTAGCATCTTCTTCTGGATGACGCGCAAGCCCTCTTCTGGCAAGACAGTCAAATCTTCCTTGTCCACTTCTTCGCAGCCACTTACCAGCAAAGGATAATTTGTGTGCCTGGAAAAACGAGAGAAAGCTGGTAACACTGAGTGTCACCGGCTTTCTCTCGTTTTTCCAGGCACACTGAAAAGCTGGACGTGACAGCCCAATTTTGCTATAGTTGTCACAGAAATTTGCCTGATTGCGTGTTTCAGCAGACAATAGAAAAGATGCAGACCTTTGCAAGATCAAGCCAACGCGCCTTCTCTCCCTACGCTTGAAACGGAGTTGTGGGCGCGATAAGGATATGTTATGAATAGTCACGACCTTGCTCAATCTACCGCCAGAGTCGCTGATGTGCTTGCTGAGGATGGCGAGCAGGATGAGCACGCTACAGTGGATGTGGATGTGCTTCACATGCCAGCAGGTGCCGCCAATGATGTACCACCGCCTTCGACCTTCCAGTTTTTGCGCAGCCTCACGCCTTTCTGGCATGATCGCTTGATTGAGGCCGGACTGATTCTCTCGATGGGGCTGTATTATCTGGTTGGGAATACCCATTTGGGTTTGGATGTCGGCAGTTTTTTGCATATGCCACCTTATTTGTACTCATTCCCGTTTTTGGCGATATTTGTCTACTTGAGTTGGTACCGTCTGCCTTTTGCTGTGGCGCTGCTGCCCTTGGCTCTCCCCTATTATTTTATGCAGAAGACGGTGTTTAGCTATGGTTCGCATGAGCTAAATTTTGGTCTGGGTGAGATTAGTGTCGCTGTATGTGCTCTAGTTGCCGCAGGACAGTTCCTCTTGCATGGCAAACGCTGGCGCTATCGACTCTCTTGGGCGGAATTGCGCCAGCGGCTGGGGCCGTTTAGCATTCCCATCCTGATCTTTGTCGCTGCTGCGTTGGTCTCTATTGTGGTGGCTGTGGAGCGTCAAACGGCCTTGCGTGCTTTTCGCGAAGAGGTCTTTGATCCGCTGCTCTATGTGCTGCTCGTCTTGTGCTGTTTGCGCACGCGTGAGGACTTGAAACGGCTGGTGGGTGCCCTCTTTGGGTCCGCTTTGCTTATTGCAGTCATCGGCCTGATCCAGTATTTTCTCTTTCCCATCGACCCTCAACAGGCGACTGATATAAATCGCGCACATGCCGTGTATGGAAACGCGAACAGTATTGGCTTGTTCTTCGATTATATCCTGCCGTTCGGCATGGCTCTGCTGATCTGGCATGTAGACAAGGCGCGGCGTGGGCAGGACAAGTGGTGGCTCGTCGTGCTGATTCTGATCTGCTGTGTGCCGTTGATTGGGGTGCTGGCCTTTAGCCAGTCGTTGGGAAGCGCCCTGGCATTGCCTATTGCGCTGCTGTTTATCCTGGCCCTTTCAGTACGCAACCGTAAAACGCTGTTGATCGGCGCGGGAGTGCTGCTAGCTCTGGGAATTGTTGGTGGAGTGGCGCTGCACAGGCCGCTGACGAATTTTATCGCCAGTTGGCATGATAATGGCAAGGGCATCAGTACTGTGAGCAAGCGTTACTATCTCTGGCTTACGGCTTTGCAGATGATCCGCAATCATTCTGTGTTTGGTGTGGGTATGGATAACTGGCTCTGTTATTACAGTCTGAACAATACCTGTCCTGCCTCTCATGCGTTCAACTCGTGGTACTTGATCACGGTTAAGCCAGGCACGCTTATATCTACTGGCCTGAGTGACGAGCCAACCCTGTCGCATCCTCACGATATCTTTTTGCAAATCTGGGCCAGCATTGGCCTCTTTGGCTTGCTGGCTTTTGTGACCATTCTGGCCTTCTTTTCCAGGCTCTTCGTGCGTATCGTGAAGATCATACGCCAGAGTTCACACGCGGATGTGCGTTCGCTGGAGTGGCTTGTACTGGGAGTTGGTGGTGCTATGCTGGCCGCGTGCTGCCAGGGCTTGATCGATAGCTCGTTCTTGGAGCAAGATCTGGCCTTCTGCTTCTGGGGGCTGCTCGCGGTTTTGCTCATCTTGCGTGTACTCACAGGCACACCCTGGCGTGAGAAATAAATCTACAGAGAACAAAAGGTGTGAACTAGCTCACAACTACAAGGCGAGCTAGTTCATTGTTCAGAGCGAGAAGGCGGCCTACACTGGCTTGAGAAACTACTTCACCAGTTGAGAGGAGAATGCTCGATGCTAGTTCTCGTTAGTATCCCTTTACACGTTTTGCTGATCTGGTTAGCTTGCCATTTTGTCGGAGATTTCGCTTTTCAAAGCACCTGGATGAGCATGGAAAAAGGGAAGAGTTGGGAAGTCAATTTTTATCATTGCGCGACATATACCGCAGTTTTCGTGCTTTTTGCCCATACTTCTCCTCTGGCTACAGCGGCGCTTTTTGGCACGCATTTTGTAATAGATCCCCTCAAAGCCCGCTATAAGATTATTGAGCCAATTTGGTTGGATCAGCTTTTACACGGCTTGACGATTCTCCTGATCCTGTACGTGCATTATGCTTTTCCTGGATTGGGGTTATAAGCTTGCTGATGGCTTACCATTTTTCCTAGTTGCTTTGACATCTAGCGGAATTTCATGCACTCTATGGACAGCCATTATTTATGTAATACATCTGCATGTTTCCATGTGAGACAGGAAGGGATACCATGCGCTGTCCTCGTTGTAGTTTTGAAGGTGATCTGATAGATAGCACCTGTACGCAGTGCGGCTATCAGCGGGTGAGCACTTCGGAGAGCGTCCAAAGTACGAACACACCAAGTGCTCACACGCTCTCCACGCTCCTTGGTTCGCAAAGTGGTCCGTTGCGCTCGCCCTCGATGCCTCTGCGAATGCCAACAGGCCTGTTGCGCTCGCCCTCGATGCCTCTGCATTTGCAAACCGGTCTATTAAGTTCGCCCTCAATGTCTCTGCGTACAGTTACTGGCTCACCACGCTTGCCCTCGTTCACTATAGCCAAGAGCGGTGATCTGATCCATCAGGGACGCTATCGCTTGGTGGATCAATTGGTTCTCCCTGATAATCAGCAGGGGCAGGGAACTGCTTGGTTGGCTCTCGATACTACGGCTGGCTCGACTCAGGTGGTTGTTCGCGAGGTGCTTACTCCTGGCGGGGATCAGGAGAATACAGCGCATCTCGTGCGTATGATAGCGATGCACTTGTCAGAAGCGAGTCAGCACACGGGCTTTGCCAAGGTGCGCGACGTTTTTAACGAGCAATCACACTATTTTATTGTCCTTCAGCACATTGAAGGAGAAAGCCTAGCTTCGTTGTTACGCCGCCAGGGTGGTGCGCTTTCTGAGCGTACCGTTGCGGAATATGGGCGGCAACTTTGTGAAATGTTGACCGTGCTGTCTCGCCAACAACCACCTCTGGCACATGGTGCGATCAACCCTGAAACCGTTGTTGTTAGCCCAGATCGTAGCAGGGTGCATTTGATCCACTTGCCGCTTTTCCCCCCCAAAGAGTCAGCAAATGTCTCTTCTATCGCGAGTTATAAAGCGCCAGAGCAGGCACGTAGCGTAGCTGATCCAGCGTCAGACCTCTATTCCGTTGCCGCGACTATGCATCATGCCGTCACCGGGTTTGACCCGCGTGAGCGCATCGCTTTCTTTTATCCCCCAGTTCGTCGCCTGAATCCTACCGTTTCTCAGCAGATGGAGACAATTCTGGCCCAGGAGTTGCGCCTCTCTGGCCCCCAGCGCTACGCACGCGCTACTGATATGCAGAAGGATCTTATGGCTTTGCTTGCTACGAAGCAGCCTGAGATAGAGAAGAAATCCGTGTTTGTGCCTACCGATCCTCTCAAGTCGGATATCCTTCAGATACGCCAGCGCAACCGCCGGCACCGTCGAGTCCGATTGGGTATTTTTAGCGTTGCTTGTCTGCTCCTTTTGGCTGGAGTGTTATTTTATTCCTATGTGCTTCCCTCCCTCAAAATTGTGAGCAACTCGCCTACCCCTACTCCCAATGTCACTGCGACCACGCAGGCTATGTCGAACGTGCTCAACGCCGAATGGCAGACAGAGGCACCCCTCTATCAAACAAAGCAGCTTGGTCTCAGTGATGGTCGCTATGTTTTTGATACCTATGTTGGGCGTCCATCCGCCGCTTCAATCAACGCTAAGAAACAGGCTGCACAGGCACTGCTTAATAACAACATGAGCAACGCTTTAAATGATTATCAAGAGGCAGTGACCTATGACCGCACCGACGCGGAAGCGCAGATTTATTACGAGGATTTGCAGATTGAAACGCAGAAGGTTCCTTTTGTCACGATTGTGTTAGGTCTCCCTCTGGATGCTAGTCCGGCGCATCTTGCGATCTCGCGTCCGGATTTGCAGGCCGCCTATGAATTTCAATATCGCGTCAATACACAGGCTGGGAACGGCTTGCCGGGCGGCGTGAAATTGCGTATTCTCATTGGGAACTCTGGCTTGGACAATAGTGATGTGGCAACCATTGCCAAGTATATCGCCAATCGGGTTCAGCTTGGTAATCCAGAGCATATTATTGCCGTGGTTGGCTGGCCCACGAGTGGAGAGAGTAGCAATGCCAATTCCGAACTTGCCGCAGTCAAAATTCCGTTGATTACTCAAACTGCATCCAGTACCACTCTTGACGGCATTAGCCCGTACTTTTTCCGTGTCAACCCCAATGACAATGCTCAGGGATTTGCCGAAGGGCAGTATGCCTATAATGTGCTGAAGGCCAGGAACGTTCTGGTTCTGCGCGACGCTGGTGACACCTACAGTCAATCGTTGGCTAATATATTTACCACGAGTTTTGAGCAACTGGGCGGGAAAGTAGTGGATCATCCCGCAGATTATTTTACAGAGCACACGACAACAGTGGAGCAGTATGAGCAGGCAGCTGTGCATGATGCAGCGAAGAACCGGGTTGATCTCATCTTCTTGCCTGGCTTTGACGATGATGCAGTTCGTTTGGCTCATGCTCTGGGACAAATGGTGAATATCTATCCCACCGCCTTCTCCAAAGTAAAAATTCTCGGTGGTGATGGCTTTGATACAGGCTTGATTTTGGGCAATGGCATCGGTCCTGACGCGCAACTTGCTAAGAACTTTCCCCAGGATATGCAGCGTTTGGTCTTCACCTCGTTTGCCAATCGCACGGAGTGGGGCAGTTCACAGCCAGTCTTTTGGATGAATTGGCAGAAACTCTATGGCACGTATTCTGCTGATAATCCCGATGTACCGTTGCCAATTAATACGGCAATCATGACGAGTGATGCCTTTGGCGTGATTGGGTATTCGATGCAATGGGTGAACGGGTCACTGACTGGCGCGAGCCTGCGCTTAGCTCTGGCAGGTATTGGCAAGCAGACAACCTCGGCTTTTCATGGGTTGAGCGGCCCAATCTCCTTCGGCAACGACGGTAATCCCCTCAAGAAGTCTGTGCTGTTGTTGGAAGTCACAAGTATCAACGGCGCAAATACAGTCCAGCTTGTGCCTACGAGCAGTTAAAGTATAGGACACATGAGAACTCCCGCCCCATGACCAGGGGCGGGAGTTCTCATGTGTCCTATTTTATTTTTATCGGTCCCAGGCGCGGCCTTGTAGCGCGATCCGAGGACCAGGGCGCTTCTGGGGCCATCGTCAGCCCGGCCAGAGCCAGCAGAACTGTGTCGTAGTTGATGCGCCAGCCGACGAAATTCTTCCAGGCCAGCTCGCGGTCTGACTTGAGTGCCAGTCCCGCACTTGTCAGTTCAGCACAGGCGGCGTCAAACTCGGCGCGGCTCACGCTAATGGGGTCGTCTGGTTGTGGATTGGGGTTATAGGCAATGCCGAAGAAATCGGCGATATTGCGCAATGCTACATAGCCAGCGCGGATACACAGATCGGCCTGTGCGTTATGCGGAATATCAATCACGGCGTTGGTCAACGCGGCTGCATCCAGCACAGCACCCGCCGCTGTGATCCAGGAACGATGACTCTGGGGTGAGCGAAAGAAGGTCAGAGCCGCCAGTGAGGTGTGCGATTCTTCCACGTCTGCGAACCAAGCTTCCCAGATTGTCCAAACATCTGACAACTGTTCCATACCCTGAATGCGATGAAAGCGTTCCAGCATTTGTATGGGCGATGGCGGTGAGCCAGCTCGCACCTCCAACATTGTCACCGCAGTTTCGCGGCGTGCAAAAGCCGCATACATTGTCGGTAAGTACGATATCAAGAGGGCTACCAGGAAGAGGCCCAGCGCCGCCTCGGTAAAGCAAAGGAGGATCTCTGGCGTATCCGTGGGTGTAGCAAAGCCAAGCGTAAAGATCGAGGAGCCACTGAAGCGCAGCACCGTCTCCCAAGAGCCTACATCAATAGCCCAAAACATGCCCATATATCCAAGCATGACATAGAACAGCCACACGGCAGGCAGGGCCAGCAAACTGCATGGCGCGTACATTGCCATAATGCGGTCCCGCTGTTTGTACGCTTTGACACCTTTCATGCGCAGATCAAAGATTGTACGCATGAAGAGAAAGACGTTTCTACTCAAGCGGTCAGGAGCACTGCGCGGCAGCACAAAAGTGCGCACTGCCGAGGTAATAGCTAACCAGAC
>JBDTBU010000229.1:0-2564 GCA_039923935.1 Ktedonobacteraceae bacterium
ATTCCGCGTACAGAATGCTTTCTACTGGCCAACTGCCGACGCCCCTGCCGCCTGTGCATGGCATACTCTCCGGTGAGCGTCACACACTACATCCACCTGTGCAGACCGGTCCCATCTCGCTGCGCAACCCGCAAAAGGCACAGCCGCAAACGACCACCGAACCGCTGGAGAGATCGCGAAACACTGGTTGGCAGCGTACCAGACGTGCTGCAGCCCCCCGTACGGATGATTTGCCAAACATTGCCGCGCATACGGCGTTAAATGGCGAACAGGCTGGTTCCGAAACTCTCGAAGAACAAGATGTGTTGGTGCGTCTGCCGACCCGCCAGTTTATCCCTTCGCTTCCCAAGCACACAGATGAACATGCGGAACAGTTGAGTAACCAGCATCCTTCGCGTAGTTTGTGGCACTACACGGGCAAGCAACCTGCTGTGAAAGGAAAACGTAATGTTTAAACAGGGTTTGGGTCAACACACAATCACATTGCATAAAACCGGGGAGCAGGTAATACAGGAATTGCACGCCTGCATTGGCTGCAACGAATGCCTGTTGGCCTGTCCCGCGCTGGGTGAGGCTGTCACCATCGATATGCTGAACCGGGAGACGCTGGGCGGGTCGATTTCGCGTCCAGTAGCACAATTCGCACGCGCCTGCTATCAGTGCGGGGCTTGCGTGGCTCCTTGCCCTGTTGGACTGCACCGAGATGCGATGATGATGTGGCTCAAAGTTCGCCTGCTACGCGCCGGTTGAACAGGGGAGGCAATGTGGAAAGCAGGAAAAACGCGGAGACGCCGGGCAGCGAAACTGGCTACTCCTGGCTCTATCAGGCAAGTGTGCACAATAGCGCTGTCCGCGTGCTGGTGACAGGTCTGGTGATTAGCCTGGGGGCAGGCTTCTTCGCCTGGTACATGCGCTCTGGACATGATGCCTCGCCCGATAGCAAAATTGGGTTTATGTACGCGCTACTCGGCACCCTATTCCTATTGTTGGCTGCGACACTGTTTAGCCTGCGCCGCCGCTCGCATTATCGACGTACATTGGGCGGGTTGCGTGCCTCTCTGGGCTGGCACATGTGTTGCGCGTTGATGGGGCTGGCCTTCCTGGCTATGCATTCGTTCGGCGAACTGAATCCCCGCAGCGGCACCTACGCCCTCTATGGCATGATCTCCCTGGTGATAAGTGGCCTGATCGGACGTGTCCTGGACCGTCTGATGCCGCGCCTGATCGCGACAGAAGCGCACAAAGCTCTGACGCTTGAGGGGGAAGATCGTCTTGAGGCGATTTCGCAGAAGCTCCAAGCCATAGTTGGACATAATACCCAGCATGTGCACGCCTTCACAACTCCACACGACGAGAAAAACGTGTCCCCATCGTTCCCAACGACCAGTGAACTACTCCCACAACGGGCGCTGAACTGGCGCGATCAAACTCTGCACACCCCCTGGGATCTGGCGTATATTTCGCTAGAGTCAACACCCCAAGAACTGAGCCGGGAGGGCGGCCAGTATCGCTTTGTGCCAGATAAAAAAAGTGGACTACTTCAGCCAGGGGCGCTAATGCCCGGCACGCAGCAGCAGATAGGTGAGCTTGAGGAAGTCCAGCAAGCCATGCGCCGCGAACTCTTCTACCGCTATATCACGCGCTATTGGCGCAGGTTCCACATTTTCCTGGCTCTGGTAACACTAGGGTTAGTGGTCTGGCATATTGTGTTTGCATTGCAACTTCTGCTGCCTACGATGTTGCATTAAAGGTTTTTTATGAATTTGATATATCATAAAGAAAGGGCCAGATAATGGGATGGTCAAGGAATCGTGATCCTTTCCTGAGATTTAATGAGAGAATTATCAAGACAGAAGGAGGTTGTTGGTTCTGGCAGGGGAAATTAAGCACACACGGATATGGACAATTTAAAATAGATGGGCAAGTTCGTCAGGTTCATCGATGGTCATACGAGGCTTTTAAAAGTCCAATCCCTGAAGGTCTGATTCTCCATCACCGTTGCGAAAACCGATGTTGCGTGAATCCTGATCATCTTGAGCCAGTCACGGTAAAAGAAAACAACGCCTATACGAACCAGCGTTGTCGCCAAGGCCATTCTTTTACAACAGAAAACACTATTGTCACAAAGACGGGTGTGCGGATATGTCGCTTTTGCCATGAGGGTCGTCTGCGTAAATATAAAAGACATAGTGATCAACTTCGTCACTGTCAAGAACAAACTCCGCACGTAGAAAAAACGTTTCTTGTTTTTGCACCCGATACTGTTGATACCAGCGCGTTGCTACAAGCATTAGAAGATCTGAAACAGAGAGGGCTTATCCTTGATTTCCTGACTGGGGACCAGATGAATCGGCTTGAAAAGCCAATGTAGCAATGGTGTGTCAAAATGGCACGTCAAGAGCTTAGGTTTTGTCAGAAGAAACATCAAAGAATCAAGAGAACAGGGGAAACTCCTCTAACGCGCCAGACCTTGCCCCTGCTCATGGCGTTGCTCACGGAGTCGCTTGCGAGCTTTGATTCGAGGAGTTGCAGGCTGTGAACTTCACGCCGTTATTGCAAAAAAT
>JBDTBU010000230.1:0-6985 GCA_039923935.1 Ktedonobacteraceae bacterium
TCTGGATGTGTGTCATCCAGCATAATCATAAGAGCCCCGCGCCTCGAGCCCCCCTGCTGAATCACATCACCTGTCGCCACAGAATACAATTGTGCCCACGAACACGGACCCGATGCTGTGCCGTTAACTGTTTTAATGTAGGAGCCACGCGGACGCAAGGTCGAGAGGTTGATGCCTACGCCACCGCCACGCGCCATGATCTCGGTCATAACCGTCAGGTTATCAAGAATGCCCTTGCGGCTGTCTTCCGGGCTAGGGATTACGTAGCAGTTTGAGACAACGATACCGGCTGAAATGAACGAGTGATCTTCCTCCACTTCCATATCCATGACGACGCCAGCATACTCTTCAACCGCAATCTCATCAACCCGCACCCACTTGAGGTTGTCGTATTCAAAGTCGAAAGGGCACTCATCGCTGTTATAAAGGACGATGGCAACGTAATCGCCAACGTTCATATCTTTGGCGGGAATCCAAGCTGGCTCATTCTGTAAACGCAGACCATCACGCGACTTATGCGTGTTTACCCACTCTGAACGAACAATGTATACTTTGTGCTCGCCTGTTACGCGCAGCTCATCATAGCCCATTTTCTTCGGGCGGATGATGTAGAGTGTTTCCGCAGTCTCACGCTCAAACTTGTGCAAGACTGGACGTAGGCGATTGCGGTGTGTCACCACTTGATCGCCAATCTTGATCTCCGAAATTGGTCGATAACCGTCTGCTGTCAGAACTTCCTGGTCAGGCGGCATACAGTTATAATAGGTTACAGCGTGACCAGACCCAGCGCCGGCAAGAATGCGCCCACCGGGCACAAACTGAAAATCGGACAGCGCCTCGTAAAATTTCTTTTCCCACTCGGCTCGTGCTTCCGGCGTCTTCTCCACTTCGGAGATGCCTCGTGCCACGCGTGCCCAAAGTTGCTCTGGATGATGTTCCAGGGCTTGGCCCGACGCGTCCTTAAGGGAATAGCGATCCATAAATACTTTTTGCCGGATACCCTCTAATGTTGTCATATTGTTTGTCTCAGACATTGTCACATCCTGTGCCGTCTCGACGGCGACTTGCTGCTGCTCTGACATTGTGCCAATACTCCTTGCGTGCTTGCGCTCCCAAACATCCACGTCTGCGTGTCGAGGTTGCGTTTTCGATTGATTTTTGTGTGCCGAAAGACAGTATACCCGCAACAAACGGATTTTTCAAGGGTTTTGGTACAACATCTTGATTTTTTAATCTTCGTTCACACAAGATGTTGATTTTTCTGACAATGATACGATGAGAGGCTGGGTAAAGTGGGTACAGGTTATTTTGAGCAATCCCCGCCAAATAGACGTGGCCGAAGCCTATTATAGCAGATCATTTTGAGGAAATGGAAGGTAATCTGACTTGTTTGATCGTACTGGTTTTCTGAAGAATATGATAGACTGAGAGAAAATTTAGAAAGCAGGAAATACAATGCGGGCCGAAATTCTCTCTTGTGGCACAGAACTGTTACTGGGTCACATCTCTGATACCAACGCGACATATCTGGCCCAGAGCCTCTCGTCGTTGGGTATCGATCTCTATTTTGTTTCTCAGGTTGGCGATAACCAAAGCCGAATCGTCGAAACCCTGCGTCGAGCCTGGGAGCGCTCGGACCTAGTGATTATGACTGGCGGTATTGGTCCCACCGAGGACGATCTGACCCGCGAGTCCATCAGTGCTCTGTTGGGCGAAACCATGCAAGTTGATCCACAGCTTGAGGCCGAGCTACGCAACGGCTTCTCCGCCCGTAACTTTGTCATGCCCGAACGCAATGTCAAGCAAGCAATGTTGATTCCCTCAGCACGTACACTGCCTAATCCGCGTGGTACCGCGCCCGGCTGGCTGGTCGAGAAGGATGGGCATATCATCGTCGCCATGCCCGGCGTACCACGCGAGATGTATCGCATGTGGGAAGAAGAGGCCATCCCGCGTCTCGCAGAGCATATCGGCGGTGCAGCTCTCTTCACGCGCCTGTTCCGCATAGTGGGTCTGGGCGAATCCACTGTTGAAGAGCGCCTTCAGATGCTTTTGAACAGCACAAACCCGACTATTGCGACGTATGCCAAGACCGACGCCGTAGATGTGCGTGTCACCGCCAAGGCTGAGAGCAGCGCCAGAGCGGAGGAGCTGATCGCGGAGATGGAGGCTCAGGTACGCCAGTTGCTTGGTCATCACATTTTTGGCACCGACAAGGATACCTTGCAAAGCGTCGTCGGCACATACTTGGCTGAGCGCAAGCAAACGTTGGCAGTGATGGAATCGCTGACTGGTGGTCAACTGGCGAACACCATCACCAACCATCCCGGCAGTTCGCAGTACTTCCTGGGCGGCGTGGTGAGCTATAGCAACGACCTCAAGGTCCAGATGGGTGTACCGCGTGAGACCATTGAGCAGTTTGGAGCGATCAGTCCCGAAACTGCGCGGGCTATGGCTAGCTCGGTGCGCCAGTTGCTCAAGGCTGATTATGGTATTGGCGTGACCGGCGTGGCTGGTCCTGAGATGCAGGAGGGGCAACCTGTTGGCACCGTCTATATTGCTATTGCTGGTCCGCAGGGGCTTGTGGATGGGCGCGGACCTGGCTGGCGTGCTAGCCGCGAGGACCAAAAACGCTTAGCGGTTATAGCCGCACTCAATCTCTTACGGCTGCACCTGGAGGGTCTCAGATAGGACTTTCACAAAAAGCGCTTGCCAGCGCTGCTCATGGGTGGTATCATCGGCTCAAAGACACATCTCACAGAGAGGACAGGCAGAACAGTTCGCGAGTACCTGTTTTAGCCTGAGCAGCGAGCCTATGAAAACACCTCGCCAGGGTATCAAGCTGATTCCACTTCAAGACCGCGCTGGTCATCGTAAACAAGCGCGGTCACGTTTTCGTCTCAGTCGTTCGTCGTTTCTCTTCAAGCTTTTCGCGGTTTTAGGGCCAGGCTTGATCGCCGCCAACGCGGGCAATGACGCAGGCGGCGTGGCAACTTATGCGTCCGCAGGGGCTACCTATGGCTATAACCTGCTGTGGGCACTAGCTATCACCACCGTCTTTGTGTGTGTGGCGCAAGAAATGTGCGCTCGCATGGGCGCGGTGACAGGCAAAGGACTCAGTGATCTGATCCGTGAGCAGTTTGGTGTGCGCTGGACCATAGTGGCGATGCTAGCCCTGCTCATCGCAAATACCGGCATCACCATTTCAGAGTTTATTGGCATTGCCGCCAGTGTGCAGGTTCTCTCCCACGATCAGAATACTCCACTGATCTATATTATCGTTCCCTTGTGCGGTCTGGCCCTCTGGTGGCTAGTCATCAAGGGCAGCTATCGACGTGTAGAGAAAATCTTTATCATCATTTCGTTGGGTTTTCTCGCATACATTCCAGCGGCCTTTGCAGCCAATCCCAATTGGGGGTTGGTAGCCAGACAGACCGTTGCTCCACAGTTCAACATGGATGCGGGCTACTGGCCGATGACCGCCGCGTTGGTCGGCACGACGCTTAGTCCCTACATGCTCTTCTACATTCAATCGGCTGTAGCGGATAAGGGTATTCAAGCGAAAGACTATATCTACGAGCAAGTGGATGTCTATAGTAGCACTATTTTCGCGAATATCATCTCCGCTTTTATGATTATTACGACTGGTGCAACGCTTTTTTTCTCGCATCAAGTGGTCAATACTGCTGCTGACGCGGCTTTTGCGCTGCAACATTTTGCTGGACAATATGCCCCGCTACTCTTCGGGCTGGGTCTCTTTGGTGCTTCGTTGCTGGCTGGCGCTGTTTTGCCGCTGACGACTGCTTACGGTATTTGTGAGGCGTTTGGCTTTGAGAGCGGCGTTTCGCGCAGTTTTAAAGAGGCTCCAGTTTTTCAGAGCATCTTCACCGGTCTGATTATCCTGGGTGTGGTTGTCGCGCTCATTCCGGGACTGAATTTTGTCCAGGTTCTGATTATATTGCAAGACTTGAATGCCGCAGTGTTGCCCATTCTGCTAATCTTTATCATTTTGTTGATAAATGACCGGCGTTTGATGGGCCGCCGGGTGAATAGCGTTGTGTTCAATATTCTGGCGTGGATTACCATCATCTCGATCACGGTTCTTGTGGTCTTGTTGCTGCTCAATGGGATTTTCCATGTGCCGCTCTAATACCCCGTGCTATCCCCAACCAGAGGCGAGCGCCGACGCTACATTTGGGGATGAGCAGGCTAGCGTCGTTTGGGGTATGGCATGCCAATGTACTCGCATCGTCCACTCCTGCGTGTAAAGCCAGCGCTCGCCTCTGGTTAGGGATAGCACAGGGTCTGCCAAGCTCGAAAAAAAAATTGACATGCACCATTTCAGGATGGCCGAACGTTGCTTAGCGCGAGGATATGCTATAATAGAGTTAAATTCTGCATCCGTTTAGCCAGAATCGAGGCACGCTATGTCCTGGAAGCCTGAAAATCACGCCGATTATACCTTTTCAGAATACACTCAACCCTCTGAGCGCAACGAGATCAACTATGCTGATCCCCGTTTCTACGAGACCCGGCCAGAGAGCGGGGAAGCGCCTCATTTCTTGCCGTCAACTTCCCAACAGCAACCGGTTCCCGTCTATGCTTATCAACCAACTGCGCTGAGCGAGTATAGTGGTCCCGCCAGCCTGGAACACTATACGACTGATGCGGGCGCGGCCCAGCGTGAGGCGGCGCAGAACGGGCACGCGGGCACTGCGAACCAGCGCAAAAAAGGGCTGGCTAGCCTGGGTAGTCTGGGCGTAGTGCTGGGCCTGGTGATAAAATTTGGTATCTTCGGCGGCACCGCCCTGCTCTCAGTGATTGTGTACGCGGGCCTGTTTGGTTGGGCGTTCGGCGTTGGCCTGGTAATCCTGCTTTTCGTGCATGAGATGGGCCACGCGGTAGTGATGAAGCTCAAGGGCATCCCCATTGGCGGCATGATTTTCATTCCAATGCTGGGCGCGGCAGTCTTTATGAACCGTATGCCTGCCAATGCCAGGGGCGAGGCCGAAGTGGGCATCGCAGGCCCGATAGCGGGCGCTCTGGCCTCGTTGGTCTGTTTGCTCGTCGCTTTGTCCAACCCATATGCACCAGGGGTCTGGGCGGCACTCGCCTACTTTGGCTTCTTGATGAACCTGTTTAACCTGATCCCTATGATCCCACTGGATGGCGGACGAATCACGGCTGCTATCGATAGGCGCATGTGGATTGTTGGCCTGCTGGGGCTGATCGCGGTTGAGGTGTGGGAGTTGATCAATCAGACAGCCTCCATCTGGCTCCTCATCATCATTGGGTTCGCCATCGCTCAGTTCTGGGCACGCAGGCGCGTACCAAATACGCCAGAGGCACAGGCATATTATGCTGTGCCCCTGAACGAACGCATTATCATCGGGCTGGCCTACTTCGGGCTGGCTGCTGCTCTGGCCGTGGGTATGTCCGTGGCGCACGGCCTGATGTTTGCGCCATAATAGACGCTAACTCTGACCTCGCACCTCAACCCCAGCCATTTGTTCTAGCACTTTGAGGACGGAGGTGTAGTCCTGGCGACCATAGCCCGCCGCGCGTGCCATCTCGTACAACTGGCGGGCCAGGGCGGTCATAGGCACAACCGTCGAGTTTTCCGCCGCTAGGTCCAGGGCCAAACCCAGGTCTTTGTGCAACAGATCAGTCATAAAGCCCGGCTGGAAACCACCGTTGAAGGCGCGTAGGGGAAACTGATTGGCAAGCTGCCAACTGGCACCAGCGCTAACCCCGATGATTTTCGTCATGGCCTCCACATCGACGCCATTTTTCACGCCCAGCACAAAAGACTCGGCGATGGCGGCGGCAATCGTGCCGACCAGGATATTGTTGACCAACTTGACGACCTCGCCCGCACCCTGGGGACCAACGTAGAAAATATTCTCTGGCTTGCCCATAGCCTCCAAAACTGGACGCACCTGCTCGAAGATCTCTTGTTCGCCACCAACCATAATGGTTAGGGTGCCGTTGACCGCGCCCTGTGAGCCGCCGCTGACTGGCGCATCCAGGAAATGTGCGCCGCGTGTGGCTGCCACTTCACCCAACTTGCGACTCGTGGCTGGGGCAATGGTGCTCATATCGACGATAATCAGCCCCTTACGTGCGCCAGCGAGAATACTTTGCTCGCCCATCACGATCTCCTCAACTTCTGGTGAGTTGGGCAACATAGTGATGACCACATCCGAAACCATAGCCACGGCACGCGGCGAGGGTGCCTGCTTCGCACCCGCCTGCAAAACCTCCTGTACCTCAGACTTCTCTGGGTGGCGAGCAAAAATGGTGACGTGATGCCCCGCTTTGAGCAAGTTGAGCGTCATTGGACGCCCCATAACTCCAACACCAATAAAACCGACTTGCATAAGACTTAATCCCTTTCTGTTTTGTTAGATTATACCAGCATTTTCCCATTTTTTAGCAAAAGCTTCTCATCGATCTATAGCGTAGCACACACGAAAAGCCATCCGGCTCAGAACCCTCGCCAGATGGCTTTTTGTGTGTGCGGTTTCCTCAAGTTTTATTGGTTCATCGCTTACTTACTACCAAGGAAGGGAGCAAGCACCGGGAGGAGGAGATCAGGTCGAAAAACAATGTTGTAATGAGTGACACCAGGCAAGATAGCGAGTTGTGATGAAATGAGGTTCTCACCAGTCCAGCCAGCATCCTTCAAGCCACCGCCAAGGAGATTGAAAAACGCTACAGCGTGCGATGGAGGAAGTGCATCCGAATCGCCAGCGATAATCAGGGTAGGTGTGCTCAAAGCGGAAACCTGTTCTGTCCAATCATAGTCTTGACTCATAGCTTCCCTTATTTTGGCGACAAACGTCGAGAAATCTTCTGGCCTTGGCGCAATACTCATGTAGGCATCATGCATGGGAGTCCCAATAAAGGACTCAGGTGTGATAGAGGTCATGCCTGTGCGAATTTCGGGATGCCAGCCAGCTCCTTTGAAAGCTGCGGAGATAAG
>JBDTBU010000231.1:0-30217 GCA_039923935.1 Ktedonobacteraceae bacterium
CAGATCACGCGTCTCGTGCAGCAAAAGGACATCTTTGAAGAGACGTAAATCTTCCAGCAAGGGCCGATACTCTGGGGCAGTTGGGTGCAAACCATCCGCCATTCTCAGCAGGAGTTCAAACAAATCAACACTGATCTCCAGGCAAGGTGTACCAGAATGGTGCTGGAAAAGCACGATTTCGGGCAAACGTTCCACCATATCGGTGCCTTGCGGATACTCCGCAGTAAGATCAAATTCCTCCAACGGAAGCTGCTTGAGAATCACCAATTGCTGTTCCTCTGAGGCACTGACTTTTATGCTAAGCGTACCAGTAGGCACGTCGTCCATAATACCATCTGAGCGCAGAATACCTAGAGCTAATTTTTTACTCAGTTCCTGCATTTTCTTATCGCCAAGCCGACCATCCAACAACATCATAAAGAGCTTGGAGTACTGATATGGCAAAAGATCTAGCCAGTGTATCTTTGGAAGGATAGGACTAAGGTTATTCTGAGCAGCTATAGCAGGTTTGCCAGCATCAAAGTACGCACGTCGTTTGAAAGCTGCCATCCATGCAGCCTCGTCCTTGAAGCGTTGTGGCGAAAGATCTTTTTGATCTGCGAAAAACTGGCTACGTAATACAGCATCCTGCATACCTTGGTGAAAATGTAGGAAACGATCCAGATGGGGATGTGGGAAGCGTGCAGGATCGAACGGCATCAGATCACTGAGCGCTTCGTCACTCTGCTCAATAGGAGCAAATGCCGATTGCCAATAGGCAAAGTTGACCAGTGACGCACCTGTATCCGCTCCATGCCTAGCCTCATGGATCTGCTCACAGCTTTTGTTACCAGTGATCAGATAGGCCAAAGCCGAACGTAGGTCACGCATAGTGGTGTGTCGTTGACGCCGAAGATGCGAGAGCAAGAAGAGGTATTCAAGGCGTTGCACCACTCTAGGCTTGCGCAAAGCTAGCGCGTTGTTGCGCAAGGGACAAAGCGTTTGCGCCACACACTCCTCACACATCTGCCAGTTCTCTTGCGCAACAAGGCTTTGCAAGACCTGGCGGAAAACGGAAGTCTCTTCTGCTTCAGGCAAACCCACAAACGCTCGTTTCTTCAGATCGACCACCCAGACATCGCGCCCTTCTACCTCGCTCTCCTCCCGTGCCAATTCTAGCTGTTGCCCCAGCCAGGGAAAACGCTCGCGCTGGCGGTAAAAATAGTCTGCCAAGCGACCATCATTAATAGCTATGAGCACAGTCAAATTGGCAGTCGGCTGATTCTGTCCTTCCAAGCCATGTAGTTTCGCGGTCAATTGCTGATCTGCGTTCAGATCTCCATGCGCCTCTGAAGCATCATAACAACTCCGATAGAGATGCCCTGCCCATTCCCACTCCCACCCACTTGGATCTTGCCGAACCTTGCGTGCGCCCCGCTCCTGCAACGCTTGTTGAACCTTTTCCAGAAAAGCCGTTTTGCCGTCACCTGGATTGCCACACAGAAAAACCACTTTAGGCTTCATCTTAAAAAGGGCTGGTAAGAGCTTGCCATCCAAGGCCGTCGGAACATACGTTTCTCGCACAAAAGCTGAATCTAATCCGCGATTATTTTGATTGCCAATCTCACTATTGCGGTAAAGGCTCCGAATGTCATTTACCCAAGCATTGGTTAGCTCCTGCTCTGTATCTCTCACTGGTTCCTCAACCGCCAGTAACGCTGTCTGCAATTCGTGCCTTATCTGCTCAACTGTCACTGGTCGTTCGGCGGGATCGTTGGAAACCACTCGCAATAACACATGTGCAATACGGCTCATCTTTGCCTCAGCAATATGCTCCAACGGGACCAGATGACGTTCGGCTCCCAGCAGTGTAAAGGGCAGAAACCCGAACAGCGTTTTAAAAAGCACAATGCCCACTGCATAGCGGTCACAGGAAGCTGGAAAAGGCGCAGATGTCGAGATCGTCATTGTCTCTGGTGGTAAATAGAGCGGTGTGCCAGCAATCTGGCCTGTTGTGCCTTGCTGAACAGCAAAACCAAAATCGATCAATACTGGACGATTCTCTGCTTCATGCAAAATAATATTGGCCGGTTTAATATCACGATGCAGTAATTGTCGCTGTTCAAGAATCTCTA
Organism: Ktedonobacteraceae bacterium; assembly: GCA_039923935.1. Taxonomy (GTDB): domain Bacteria; phylum Chloroflexota; class Ktedonobacteria; order Ktedonobacterales; family Ktedonobacteraceae; genus Paraktedonobacter. Next base: position 2,115 of record JBDTBU010000231.1, read on the forward strand.
CTGCGTTCAGCAAATCCTGAGCAAACGACCACCAACGCTCCAACGGCCAGGGCAACTCAGCCTCCACCTGCTGTAAAGTCGGACCAGGGATATACTCCATTTTTAAATGGACATCATTAGCTGGCGGATAAATATCATAGCTCTGGGGCAAATACTTACTATGAATAGTGCGCATCACGTTGAATTCCGCAACAGCTTGCGGTATAACTTCCGCAGGACTGAGATATTGCTTCAACGCAAATAAACCCAAAGACTCGAAATCATTGTCACTGGCTAGATAGGTGCAAGCTGTGGTACCACGCCCAAGCAGCCGATGTACTTTATAACGCTTATCCAGCATTTTCCCTTCCACACTCTCGCTAGGTAGTTCCACTCGCAGCCGACGGGCAAACGCAGTAAGATTTCTGGCTATCTCTTTGGCTAAAAGTGGCTGTACCCCTTTAGCAGGCAGAACCACACGTTGAAACAGGCTGGAAAGGTCGCTGGCTAATTCAGCAGAGAGAAAGGCAGTCCAACGCTGCTGTTGGGGAAAAATAAGAGCGCTCTCGACATTCGCACGCATAGTAGAAAGCGCTACACCAGACAAGCGCTCCAGAAAGACAAGTGCGAGGCTAAATGTATCGGTATCACTGGTGGCATACCCGTAGCCCAACGCTAGGTCGAGAGCAGCATACGGATCTTCGAGAGAGAGCGCATCCAACGCCAGTGCAATCGAGGCGTCTCCAACACGAGCCGCGTAAAAATGCGTAAAAACGATCTTCTCCGCCGATTGAACACAAATCGTGCCTGGTCCAATCGCCCGATGCAAAACACCTTGGGAATGAATCTGATCCAAACCAGCAAAACACGCAGCAGTCAGCACAAGCTCCTGGACAAATTCCTCACGCGTCTCTGGCAAAGGATACACACTCAAGGGTTTCCCGCGAGATGGCAAAATGGGAAGAACCAAAAAGTCCTCCGACCATTTGTAAGGCAGATTGACCGTGGGTACCAGACCTGTTGCACCAAGTTTTTGCAAAGCTTTGCATTCACGCATATAAAAATCATAAAGCGTTTGCGCATTCAGTGGATCTTTTGTGAGATCATAGACCATCAACTGGATTGCTTTGTCCGAGCTACCATCAAAACGACCACTAAACAAGCGCACACCCGGACGCAGCGTAACAGCATCATCAATAATCACAGAATCGATGCGTGCAGGAATCTGAGGCCGATATGAGAGATCCACCAGAGCCTTCTGAATATGCACCTGGAACTGACCTACAAGGGGAGTTCCGTCCTGGCTGTCCAAAGCACGCAAACGTTCACATACATTATGCAAGAGGTAAATTCCATTATTCGCTCGCGAATCGTGAATTTGTGGTAAATGCTCTGCGGCGGAGAGCAATACACCACCACGCACAAAATGACCATTTGCTTTGAGTGGTGTGACCTTCCAGCCAAGATGACTGGCCAGGATCTTCGCAACATAGTCCGCTTTTGCCAGTGGACTGGGCAGCGAAAAGCCATCACCTCTCACCCATAGCTGATCGTTCCCATGAATCTTGCCTTTCCACGATTTTTCGTCCAGCAAAAAGACCCAACGTTTCCCAATAACAATAAAATCGATTTCATACGAACGATCACCGCTGGGCAAAATTTTGTTGCAAATGACTACCCAATCATCAGGTAACTGTTTGAGTACCTCTGCCGCGTGGCGCTCTCCTTCAGTAGCAAATGCCCCGGCAACTACCAATTGAGCCATACGATCTCTCTTTCTCTCTCGAAATCAGTATCAGTACAGGCAGGTTAAGACCCGTCACCCACCACCAACAATAATAACTCTTCCGCGATCTCACCCCAGACACTCTGGTGCACCTGCTGGATGGACAGATACTCGCCACTGGCCGTAGCCTCACCTTGTTTATAACGCACACGCTGCTCAAAATGAATAAAGTGCGGCTTCTGGATCTCGTAGTCTGGCATTTCCGCTAGCTGGATGTCCTTGAGTTTATAAAACTCAGCAGGCGGAAACAGCAGACCCGCGAGTTGGGCATAGCGTTCGAGCAAGCTTCTATGAGCCGAGGTAAAATAGGCGGCTTGGGCACTGGATGCCAACAAAACGCCAGCGATTTTCCCTTGACGCAGGATAGGTATGGCCACAGCACTATTCTCGCCGTTGGTCCATTGGATTGGACAGGGCGCAACCGCATCACGACTCTCTACATAGATAAGCCTTTCATGCATAATAGCGTTCCCGGCCAGCGACTCGATCCCCAAAAAGATGGTTTTGCGCTCTAGATCCCTCTCCCACGGCGGTGTACCTATCCCATCTATCTGCCGCAAACAGCGCACCTTCTGCCCTGGAACAGGAGGCACACAGGCGGCAAAGGTGAGGCACAGCCCCAGCTTGTGAGGGTCCAGATGTTCAATAGCTCGTTCAAGCAACACCGATTGTAAACGTTGGTTGACGATGCTGGCGGGTGTTTTCGTGTATATCTGAAACATTTGGGCATACAGTTCAGCAGGTATCTCTGGCACAAAAGGGCCAGGCTCAACTTTTTCACGCACAAAAGTAGGGAAATCGACTTCAATCAGCCGCAGAAAAAGTGCTGACAGATCAGTCGCTAATGCGCGTGCCAACCGACGAATATTCTCATCACGCGGCTGCGATTCTCCCGAAACCCAACGCCGCAACGTAATAGGCTGCACATCGATTTCGCGGGCCAGACGCGCTCGCTCTTGCGGATTCTTGGTTGTATGACCAAGCAGATCCCGCCAGGTGCTAAATTCGTGTTGCTTTTCCATAGTTTTGATGACACTCCCACTTGACTAAAAGGGCGAATATTGTGGCTCACTAATGTATAATAGCCTGTTTTTTGCGGAAAAGCAACAAAGATATCGCTGTACAAAGATTGATTATTGCCTCTGCATTAACTATACTGCCAGCATGAGATATTGCTGAAAGGACTGCACAGATTATGCATGCAACACATCCATTCTTGGAACGCTTAGCACATGGCCCGCTCTTATGCGATGGCGCGATGGGCACCGAGCTACACGCCAGGGGGGTCGCTTATGAAATCTGTTTTGAACAACTTAATCTTACTTCTCCAGAACTGATTAAAGGTATTCATCTTGAGTATATCGCTGCTGGTGCTCAGGTTATCGAAACAAATACATTTGGCGCGAACCGCTATCGACTCGCTGAACATGGCTTAGAGCACGCAGTTCGCGAGATCAATCGGGCGGGAGCCAAGATAGCGCGTGAAGCACGCGAACTTAGCGACGTGCCCATTTTTCTGGCTGGCAATCTTGGCCCGTTGGGCAGCCCGCTGGCCCCGCTCGGAACAATCACACTATCAGACGCGTACACGGCCTTTCGCGAACAGGCCGAAGCACTTTTGCAAGCTGGGGTCGATCTCTTTTTACTGGAAACCTTCTCTGATATCGCTGAAATCCGCCAAGCCTTAGCTGCCGTGCGGAGTGTCACAAATCTTCCCATCGTCGCGCTTATGACTTTCGCAGAAGATGGAACAGTGTCTAGTGGTGAAGAGGCTCTGGCCGTGGCGAAAATCCTGCGCGAGCAAGGTGCGAACGTGGTTGGGGTCAACTGTGCGCTTGGGCCAGCCAGTACGTTTGACGTGGTTGAAACAATGTGCTCTAACGCGCCAGAGCGCCTGTTCGTGGCGGCTCAGCCCAACGCGGGTCTACCCAAGCGTGTTGGCAACCGCTTCATGTATATTGCGACCCCTGAATACTTCGCAGACTATACGCGCCGTTTCCTGGATCTTGGAGTGCGCTTGATCGGCGGATGTTGTGGCACGACTCCCCACCATATCGCAGCCATGCACAGAGCCATGATTGAGTTCGCACCACACTTGGACACATGTCACGACGCTACGCAGGGCAATTTAGAAGAGCATGAGAAGGCGAAAAATATGGTTTCACCCCTCATACTCTTCTCTTTTGAAAAAGAAGATTTTGCTCCTTCTTAGGAGAACGCGCCAATCCCTGTGACTGCCTGACCAATAATCAGCGTGTGGATATCGTCGGTGCCCTCGTAAGTGAAGACCGACTCCAAGTTGTTCGAGTGGCGGCTGATTGGGTACTCCAAGGTGATGCCGTTCGCACCGAGAATCGTACGCGCTTCGCGAGCGATCTGGATCGCTTCACGCACATTGTTGCGTTTGGCAATCGAGATCTGTACGGGGTGCAGCAAGCCCTCGTCCTTCAGGCGACCCAGTTGCAGGGCCAGCAGTTGCCCTTTGATGATTTCGGTAGCCATGATGGCGAGCTTCTGCTGGACAAGTTGGAAGCTCGCGATAGGCTTGCCGAATTGTACGCGTGTTTTCGCGTAATCCAGCGCCGTCTCATAGCAGGCACGCGCCGCACCGTTCGCACCCCAGGCGATACCAAAGCGAGCCTCGTCCAAGCAGGAGAGGGGTCCACGCAGGCCGCTCACGTTGGGCAGAATGTTCGCGGCTGGTATGCGACAATCGGCAAAGTGCAGTTCTGAGGTGACTGAGGCACGCAGGGAGAGCTTCTGGTGGATATCGCTGGTCGTGAAGCCGGGCGTGCCGCGCTCAACCAGGAAACCGCGCAACCCGTCCTCGGTCTTAGCCCAGATCACAGCGACATCAGCGATGCCGCCATTGGTGATCCACATTTTGGTCCCGTTCAAAATATACGAGTCGCCATCGCGTCGTGCGTTGGTCTGCATGCTGCTCGGATCACTACCGGAATCTGGCTCGGTCAGGCCAAAGCAGCCGATGACCTCGCCACTGGCCATTTTTGGCAACCAGCGCTGCTTCTGTTCATCTGAGCCAAATTTCCAGATCGGGAACATAGCCAGCGAACCCTGCACCGAAACAAAAGAGCGCAGGCCGCTATCGCCTGCCTCTAACTCCTGGCAAGCCAACCCGTAGCAAACCGCGCTCAATCCAGCACAGCCATAGCCATCCAAGTGCATACCAAACAAGCCCAGCCGGGCCACTTCGGGAATCAGTTCGCGTGGGAAAGTGCCCGCCTCGAAATGTCCGCCAATGATGGGGAGCACGCGATCTTGCACAAACTTCCGTATCGTGTCGCGCACCATACGCTCTTCTTCGCTGAGAAGATGGTCGATATTATAGAGATCGGTTGCCGATGGCATCTGCACACGGCGAGAGGCGATTGTGTCGCTCATAAGGAAAGTCTGCCTTTCAGAATGGTGGTCTCTGGCTCTATCTTCAATCCTAAGCTGCTCAATGCTGAGAAGCTGATTTCTATTCGCTATTATATAGCATTTTACCATCCGCTTGCTGATGGAATAGCCCAGTTTCTCATTTTTGTGCAATAGCCCATAGCCGCCAGCGAGAAAATCGATTAAACTAGATATATCGAGCGTTCAATATCAGCTATCGTCAGGATGCGGGAGACCATTTTTTATGCCAAAAGCGTCCAAACAACATACACGTCGCGTCCCTGCGCGTAATAAACGTCCTCGCTTCTCATCGCGCACACTCTCGCGTAATAAACGTCCTCACTTCTCACCACGCACACTCTACACTGGTGCAGCCTTGCTAGTTGTGGTCCTGCTGGCTGGCTGGTGGCTGGGCCGTTCTCACTTTGTAGTTGGCACAGGTGGAGTGCATGATACACGCTACCAGGTTACAGGTGCACCCTCAGTTGGCGCGGATCTGATCAATCAGGTGCTAGACTTCTATGGCTCGCCCGCACATGGCAAGGGCCAGGCTCTCTACGATCTCGGCGTGAAATATGGCGTCGATCCTGTTTATGCCCTAGCTTTCTTCATGCACGAGAGTCGTTTTGGCACAACTGGCGTGGCTCAGGTGACGCTTTCACTGGGCAATATTCGCGTGACGCCCGGCTACGACGACTACAATGGCTATCGCAAGTACAAAAGCTGGGAAGAAGGCTTTGAGGATTGGTACAAGCTGATTAAAGTGCAGTACGTGGAGGATCGGCAACTCTCCACGGTGGATCAGATCATTCCTGTCTATGCTCCCAGTTCGGATAACAACGATGTCACGGCCTATATCCAGGCGATCAAAGATGCGGTGACAAACTGGCGTAACGGGCAGGTGCAGGTATAGAGAAAGACGAATCTAGACAGTGCTCATATACACACTATCTCGATTCGTCTACGGTTGCATGAGTCTAGCTAATGGTGCGATGGTGACGTTGGTGGCGTTGGTGCTTTGGTGCAACCTTGTGGGATGAAGGGGTCAAGCGACAACTGCTGGTGCGATTGTCCCATTCCTTCTGTACCATATAGGGATCGTTGTTCCAAACCACATCAGCGCCTTGCGCATCGGGCTGCCCGTAGTACTTGGAGCATTTGTCAGCAATCTCGTTGCCTTGAGAGTCCAACCAAGCGTTGCCCATTGGATCAGTCGCGGCTTCTAATTGCTCGTGCGAAATACCAGTGATCGTTTTATCAGCGTCATCGTGATTTGGATTGCGATAGTGGTCGCACTTGAAGCTCGCAATATAGGGTAGCGCCGAGTAAATGGTGTCACGGCCAAAACCGCTGTGATACGCGCAATAGCCATTGCTTGTGCACTGCGACAGCGTATTATCCATACACACATTCACGTTGCGCTCAGTGAACACAAAGAAGAGGTTATGCATGGTAGAGTGCCAACCATTAACTCGCTGCGCGTGCGTTACCTCATCCTGGATATTATTATCCAAAACAGGTATTTGGGGATAGGCTCGGTGGTCTACCCAGGATGCTGCCGGTACGGAATTAGACGGGAAATCACCATTCGCTTGCTTATACTGGCGTGCGATCTGATAGAGCGGACTGCCACCAATATCACTAAAATAGCGGTTAATCAGGGCGTTGTAGTGGGTATCGACATCCCCTTTTGGCTCCCAGAAGATGGCATACGTGTGCATTGTACCAGTTATGACGGGTCCACCACCATAGCCAAGGTTCTGTTTATTACCAACAGTATGCAGCGTAAAGTGTGAATGTCGCAAAGGCAAATGGTCGTCATCATCGTGTCGAGCTTCTGGGGATGCGTTGCCTGTAGGAGACTGTTTGATCGATGTACTGGGATTGTTCACTGCTAACGCGAACGTTGGCCCCATGACCATTGCAAGACAGGCAAGCACAAAGGAAGCCGATAAAAGCGTCAGTAACACGCGGTTGCGCTGTTTCATGAGCAGAATTCCTTCTATAATAAGCAGCATAAGCAGCGCCAGTAGAATTCCTTTTAGTAAAGCGCCGGAGAACGTACAAAAGCGTCTAAATCCTATGAGGGGATTGCTTCTGCATAAAAATGCAGAAGTATGTGCCTTTCCTGGATCGTGGAGCCAATTTTTGGACACGTCGTGGCATTCCAATGAGGATGCTGGGAGGCCAATGCAAACCCGTCAATATGAATTATACTGATACATGTTGATACGTCAATATGTCTATACCAATAGGGCTATAGGGCTAAGATGCTTCATCAAAAAGGTCTGAGGATTTGAGTAGTTACGTCCAAACAATGGTAAAATGAGCAATAATGCTCAATGAAAAAGAAGAAACGGCAAGTTGACGTTTCCGAGAGATTATATGGTATACTTTTCACTGATCTTTGGGTGAGTGTTGCGACGTTTACGCAAAAAAAGTGTTGCCAAAAGCAGTACATTGTTTTCAGCTTTGTGTTACAATGTACTTCCGTATTTGGTCGTAGTTCAGGATGTGTTCGTAGTCAGGCCAAGAGGTGCTAAGGGTTGTTTAGGTTAGCACCTGAGATGGGAGATGTAATGGATTTACAAGACGAAAAAGTACAAACACCTATTGGAGACGAATCGAATATTCTTGAACGCGTGGCACGCATTATTTCGAGTGTGCGTGGTGCAAAGCCTGATTATGCTCATTTAGCTGCTGAACTAGAACCTGCACTCCCTTTTGACATTTTTGGCATTGTTTTGTTGCGACACGACGGCGAGGCAGTGCGCATCACCGTCTGCCAGCGCGACGGAGAGCAGTGGGTGGCGCGGTATCGGCAGCATCCACTGGTAGATTCGATGGTGGAGCGTCTGTTACCATCGTTGCCTTGCCACGAGGCTGGTACGGCAGAGGGAGCGTTGGAGGACGTAACCAGTGTTCTGCGTCAACAGCTCCTGGTAAAGAACTTTCCTGAAGGCGCAACCGGCCTGCCTGCTGAGTGCGGTGACGCGCTGTGCGGCCATCCGCGTCTACGGGCGGCCCTCATTGCTCCGTTGTGCGCGGGTGGTAAGGTGCTAGGAACACTGGAACTGGGGAGCGTACAATTGGACGCGTATGCCGATCCCGCACTCCAACGTTTGATCAACGCGTTGGCAAGTTTGCTAGCCACAGCCATTGAGAGTGCTGTGGCCGGTGGCAACGTGGAGATCCAGAACCGGCAACGCGCCGAATTGAAAGACGTTTCCACCGTTCTGACCACAGCCGTAGATCTGCCCATGATTCTGCAACGCATCGTGCTTGGTATTACCAATTCCCTGCACGTCTCCTCCGCGATTGTACGTATTGACCAGGGGCAGTGCTGCCTACGACTGGAGGCTCATAGCGGTCTCTATTTTGATCCCAACGCGCTCCAAATGCGACTCGCGGAGAAAAACGCGCTGAGCGACCAGGCCATTATCGGTGCAACGCTGCTCCGTCGCCAAAAGCAGGTGACGCAAGATATTGCCCAGGATGAGCGTTTTCCAGAGAGTCGCTGGTTTGCCTCAGAACTCTCTGTACGCTCGATTTTCTGCTATCCGCTGGTCAACGGCCAGTATGTATATGGTGCTCTGCTTTTACTTTCATCTGAGCCTGGCGGCTTTACGCCCCTCAAAACGGATATTTGCGCCCTTTTTGCCGGGCAGGCCACCGTAGCGATCCATAATGGGATGCTTTTGCAGTCAGTGCAAGAACGCCGACGTTTCCAGGAAATCATCGAACAATTGGAACGCGCTCATCAGCAAAACGTCTTTCTCAATCAGGATGAGTTCAGCGAGGCAGAATTGCTGCAACGTGTGAGTGCACAAACGCTGAATACCTTTGGGGTGAGTTTGAGTAGTGTGCTGCATTTTATAAGCGAGCATTTGCTAACGCGCAGTGAACGCCACCTGCAAGAGATTTTGCGCACCGCTCAGACTGAGATGGAAGAGGAGCGGCTGCTGGGTGCACTAGGAAATGAGGCTGCGCAGCTCCCGGTTTCTAGTGGAGCTGAAGGCACGCTTTTCTTGATGCAATCTGCTGAGACTGCCCTCGCTAGCACCGATTTGCTCAGAGATATCAGTGCTGCTCTGATGCGTGCGTTGCGTGTTGATGAGGAGCATCCACAGGTGTATGAACAACTCAAGCGTGAACTGGCCGAACCCTGGTTTATTGTCGATCTTATGGGGAGATGTATCTATCTCAATCGCGCCGCCGAAATGTTCTGCGGCATCCGTACAGAGCGGGACCAAGCCTCTACCTGGCAACGCTTGTCAGAAGAGAGTTCGCCGCTGTTCGGTTCTTTCCATCCTCTCCCCACACGTCAGGAAACTCCTTTAACACTGGAACAGGCGCTGGCTCCGCTGCTGCCGCGTGTGCGCGAGAAGCAGGAGGTAGTGGCGTATCTGCGCGATTTTATCAGTACGCCGGGCGAACAGGAGACCCTGGCTTTGCCAGTATTCTTGCACTGTACGCTGGCCGCTGATGTCTTAGCAAACCAGGAAACGTGGCGGACCAGTACACGCGAGTCAGTGCCTGCCAACTCGGCGGCAAAGACACAAGAACCACGCATGGTCATCCCACCGCCTACCCGCTCCCATAGCTCGCCCAGCATGTTGTTAGATAGTGCGCCTTCTGATCACCACTATCAATTTGTTCAACACACGCTCTATAATGAAGATGGGCAGTGTTTTGCCAATGCGTTGCATATTCACGATGTGACTGAACAGGTACGCGACGAGAAAAATAAAGCCGTGTTGCTCGCCTCGGTTTCTCACGACTTACGTACACCATTGACGAGCATCAAGGCCGCAGTCACAGGACTGCTACAACCTGATATACTGTGGGATGAGAGCATACGCCGTGAGATGCTGGAGGATATCGATGCCGAGGCAGACCATTTGAACGCGCTGGTCAATTCGCTAGTGGAGATGTCGCAAATCGAAATGGGTGCGTTGGTCCTCGATAAAGAATGGTGTGATGTTGCTGAGGTTGTCCATATGACCTTACTGCGCTGCCAACGCATGCTAGCAGATTTTACTGTTTTGCCAAGTATTCAGAAGCCGTTGCCGCAGATTCACGCCGATTATGTGCAATTGGAACGCGTTTTACGCAATTTGCTCGAAAACGTGGCGCGGTATAGCTCGAAGCACACAAAAATTCGTGTGCTTGTGGATGTTCCGGGGCTGAAAGCTCCTCCTGGTTTATCAGAAGCGCTCGCCCAAGGGGTGCGAGTGCAGATTATCGATCAGGGGCCAGGGATTCCTGAAGAGGAGCGTGAGCGGATTTTTAAATCGTTTTATAGCCTGACTCCTCAAGGCAATGGTTTGGGACTCGCCATCTGCCGGGGAATCGTCGAAGCGCATCAGGGACGTATCTGGGTAGAAGCTGCTGTTGGTGGGGGGGCATGTTTTGTCTTTGTTCTACCAGTTACTTCGTGAGGAAGTGCATATGAAGCCCAAAGGAAAACGTATCCTGGTCGTAGACGACGACGGATCTATCCAACGGATTTTGCGACGCAACCTGATAGCCAGCGGCTATGAAGTGCTCGTTGCTGACGATGGGGGACAGGCCATAGAGCTTGTGCGTGTGCAACAGCCGGACCTGATTCTGCTGGATCTCTGGTTGCCAGGCGAGATCGATGGCATGGGCGTGTGTATGCAGGTGCGCCAGTGGACGCAAACGCCGATCATCATTCTCTCAGCCAGGACGGAAGAGAGGCAAAAAGTCCAGGCACTCGACCTTGGGGCTGACGACTACCTGACCAAACCGTTCAGCAATGATGAATTGCAGGCGCGAGTGCGGGCTTGTTTGCGCCGTGTAGCAGGTCTTACTGATAGCGAGAGCCTGCTACAAAAACCTGAAGTGCTGATTAGCGAAGACAAACACATCAGTATGCACGTCTTGAGTCGCCAGGTGCGCGTCGGTGAGCGCGAGGTCAAACTCACGCCAACCGAATTTTCTTTGCTGCTGCACCTGATGGTACACGCGGGGAAAGTGTTAACGCACCGCAATATCCTGCGTACTGTGTGGGGGCCAGAATACGGCGAGGAGGCTGACTATCTGCGCGTCTATATTCGTCAATTGAGACGCAAGATAGAGGAGCAGTCCTCACAACCACACTATATTTTGACCGAGCCTGGTGTTGGCTATGTGTTTCGCGTGCAGGTCTCTATCGAGACACAGGGGCAACTTACGGTCTTAAACCAGCCGCCCGCCATAGAAAACGGGCATGGTCAGCCACCAAATGTAGGCGAATTTGGACAAACGGGCTAAATTTTAATGAAATTTTAATAGCTTTTCTGGCTATTTTATGGTTGTCTAATTTGGACAGGATTTCTCTTCCCGACAAGAGAGATCGTGAACACGTTACTTGTAAAGGGGAAGGACAATGGAGTTGCAAGATCGCATTATGGATGGGGATCTCCAGACGTTGGGTCTCCAATCGATCCTAAAAATGCTTGCACTCAGTGCCAAAACGGGCACGCTGCTTGTGCATTCTGGGCCGGAAACTCTTGTCATTAGTCTGCGCAAGGGTCTGATTATTGCGCTGCATGAAGAGGGGGTGCCGCAACCTGATGTGCTGGGTATGCTGTGCCTTATTAATAAATTGGACCCTCCCCGCGCACATGCGCTCCGTGACGCCTCACAAGGCAATCTCTCAGTGGCCCTGGCATTGATGACTGAACAAGGCTGGATGACACCGAAAGAGATGCAGCAGCGCCTGGAGTTTGCCGTGACGCAAGCGATCAGCCACGCATTACGCTGGGTGGAAGGACGTTTTGCATTTCATCGTCAAATGGTCACGATGGAGAGCCGTATGCAACCACTGGATGTCGATGGCATGTTGCTGGAAGCGTTGCGCCAAGCAGACGAATGGGAAGAGATGGGTGATACATCCCTGACACGCACCAGTGTCTCACGTTGGTTGCCAGAGGTCAGTAAGGATGTACGAAGCCTGGGTCTGAACCAGGAGCACATTGATGTGCTCTGCCTCTCCAATGGCGAGATCCCCTTGCAGGGCATGTCACTGGTATTGTTGGTGCCAGAAGCCCGCATTGCACGAATGATGGCACGTCTGCTAGACTTACACCTGATCGAGGTCGTCGATACGTCGTTAGAAGCTGAATTGCAGCAAGACCTCTCCAACATTATTATTATGTGCCAGCACACCCTCGCGCAACAACGTCAGAACAACACGCCCGTCCAGCATTTGCTAGGGCTGATTCATACGCTCGGACAAGGCATCAACGGTTTGTTGATCCATCACGGCACTTATGCGAAGAGCCTGCGTGGCCGTGGTCAGCTCCCCATTACCGAGATTGTGCGTTATTTGGAGCGGCGCTTCTCCCAACCATTGCAAGCGCTGGTCCGGCAACAGTATGCGATCCTGGAAACTGCTATTTTTGTCAATGGGCAACTCGATTATAGCGAAATCGTTGGTCTGGATAAGCTGGTCAAAGGCGAGCAGCTTGAAGAATTTTACTGGGAGGCGGTACAGGGTCTAGGTGTTTTCTTACGCACCGTCTTTACCTCTCTCTTGCAAGATGAGGTCGGCAACTCCCATACTGGTCGCCAGCTCAATGTCGTCTGGAAAGCGTTTCTCACCGAAATTGACCAGGAGATGTACCAATATCAGTTGTATCGTGCACATCAGAATACGCAGCATCCTCCCCCCAATCGCAATCGGCGTACTGATGCCTTGAATACTTCTTTTACTCAAAATGAAGGCAACCAGAACTGGTCGCCTGAGAGCCAATGGAGGTGACACACATGGTAGAACCGACAGTGCTAGTGGTAGACGATAGTCCCACTGTACGCAAAATCGTCCAGATGACCCTGCAACGGGAACATATTCGAGTGATTACCGCGAGTGATGGCCTCAGTGCCCTCACCTCTGTCGCAGATGAAATTCCTGCTTTGATTCTCCTCGATATCCAACTACCCCGGATGGATGGGTACCATATTTGCCAGATAATTCGAAAAAACTTGCAGTTTCGGCAGATACCGATTATCATGCTCAGTGGGAAAGATGGTCTGTTCGACAAGATGCGAGGGCGGTTGTCTGGCTCAACGGAGTACCTAACCAAACCGTTTGATTCGGTTGAGTTGGTCCAAACCGTCAAAAAGCATCTCGTAGATTGGCAATCTCGCATGCCTGCTCGTAATCAAGATATGCGCCCTCGCTTACGCAGGCGTAACTAACGAGAATGCAGCAATCTTCTTGTCCAACAGACCGGCTAACCAGTGACAGTGGCGCTCTGTGAGGGGCGTTCACTGGGAGTGTTATAGCCTTTCTTTCCCATTGGCCGGGCGTAATCTATTGCGCCTCTACAAAGGAAAGGTATACTAGTATGCCAGGGCAGAAGGTACTTGTTGTTGACGATAGTTGGACAGAATTGACGATGATCGCAACTCCGCTGCGTAATCACGGCTTCGATGTGGTCACCGCCGTCGATGGCGAAGAAGCCTTTGAAAAGGTCTTCAGGGAGCGTCCACAGTGCATTGTCCTTGATGTGGTTTTGCCCAAACAGAATGGCTTTCAATTGTGCCGGAAGCTGAAAAGCCTCGACGCAAGTAAGCATATTCCAATCATTTTATTGACGAGCAAAAATACTCCACTGGACCGATCATGGGGGTTGCGCCAGGGAGCCGATATGTTTATGACAAAGCCTTTTAACGATGACGAACTGGTTGATAACGTTCGGCGTCTTGTGTAGTGTAGGAGTCTGAAATGTTGCAGCGCAATGCAGGACCACAATCTCAGACAGGGTTAGCCGCACCAGGGCACACGGAAGGGGCAAGGGGTGAACCGCACTCCTTGCCCGCGCCAAGCGTGCCTGCTGAGAAAACGGTTGTTGGTGAACAACACCTGGTCTTTTCTCTCCTGGACCGCGAATTCGCGCTACAGGCTGAGTATATTCAAGGGGTAGAGCGCTTGGCCGATGTCACGGTTATCCCACATGTGGCTTCCTGGGTCGCGGGGGTGATTAACTTGCGCGGTTCTATCAGCTCTGTTGTGGATCTGCGTACATTCTTGGAGAGAGAGAAGCTGCCGTACAATCCGCGCACACGCCTGTTATCTGTCAAATACAATGAAATGTTGATTTGCCTAGTGGTAGATAGTGTAAGCGAAATGGTTCCTATTGCGCCAAATACTATCGATAGCACTATGCATGACATTCCCTCATGGGTTGTTTCTTATGCTTCAGGCATGGCGATGGTTGGAAAACGTCGAGTAATCCTGTTGGATGCCGCTCGTCTGTTATTCGCTGATAAAATGCATCATTACTCGACATGATTTTCTCGCGTCTGGGCAGATGGTAGGGTAAAGCAACCAACGCCTTCACCCTACCATCTGTACATGAGGTAGGCGCAAAGGCCATGTTCTTTCTATTTTAGAAGTGACTCATTTTGCCGAGGCGAACTGTACCCGCGCAAGCGGTGAGGTTTAGCTATTCCTGGCAAAAACGGCTCCCCACAAGGGGAGAGCATAAGAAAGGAGCAGCGCGTTTTCTTCCCATGGCGAGCTTCTCTCTGATTTGGCAAGAGAAACAACGCTTTCGTTGTTTGGTTTGCCATATTCAGCATGAAGCAACAAAAACCAGGGATTTCCATTCGCGCTAAATGCCGATGAATGACCGCAACAGAGGCGGGATGACAATAAGTGCACTTGTGATGACAGGGCTTATTGCTTCAGTTGCCATTCCAATAATTTGTCTTGTGATTCTTGGCATAGCCAGTTTCAAAGGTGTGGCTCCATTGCCACTGATGGGTGTCTTAATCGTTGTCACCCTGATCATTGGGGTGTACGCTAATTTTATAGCGCACGGCAAAATCCGGGATCGCCTGGAGAGCCTGGTGGATGTGAGCCGAACCTTTGTGGGCGGTGATCGTTCAATTCGCGCGGTGGTCAATGGGGAGGATGAGTTCGCACATCTGGCATCATCTCTGAATAATCTGCTGGATAGTCAGAATTTCTCAGCCAACTCTCACCACACCTCGGCCAATTCCAGTAGCGCCGGTGATGCTGCTGCCCTACAAGCCCAGATCGAAAAGCTGCTCCAAGAGGTAAGCGCGGTTGGCGATGGCGACCTACGAGTTCAGGCGGAAGTGACGCCTGACACGCTGGGCGTGCTAGCCGATTCCTTCAACTATATGATTGAGGAGTTGGCGAAGGTTGTGGGCCGCGTCCAAAATACTGCGGTCCAGGTCACTAACGCCTCGCGCCGTGTGCTTGATCGCTCTGCGGAACTGGCGCAAGCCTCTGAGACACAGGTAGCACGTATTTCTCAAACGACCCAGGCGGTAGAAGCGCTGGCAAGTTTTGTACAGAACGTTGCGCATAATGCCCGGCTGAGCGCTGAATCAGCTCAGGACGCGTTGAAGAACGCAAAAACTGGTCAGGAATCAGTGCGCCAATCTATCCAGGGTATGGTGCTCATTCGCGAGAATGTGCAGGAAACCTCGAAGAAGATTAAGCGCCTAGGCGAACGATCCAACGAGATCGGTGAAATCGTGCGTATCATTGAAGACATCGCCGATCAAACCAACCTGCTGGCACTCAACGCCGCTATTCAGTCCGCAATGGCCGGTGAACATGGACGCGGTTTCGCGGTTGTGGCCGATGAGATCCGCCTGTTGGCTGAGCGTTCAACCGAGTCAACCAAGCGTATTGCGACGCTGGTCAAGAGCATTCAGGGCGATACGTATGAAGCAGTTGTCGCTATGGAAGATAGCACCCAGGAAGTGGTCAAAGGGTCGCAACTCGCTGACGAAGCTGGTCGCGCTCTGAACTCGATTTACTCTGCTGTAGAACGCCAGGCACACACGATTGAGGCCATCGCCCAGGCTGCCAACGAGCAGGCCAGCGTCTCGGAAGATGTCGCCAACGCGATGACAGAGATCTCTGAGATCAC
Organism: Ktedonobacteraceae bacterium; assembly: GCA_039923935.1. GTDB lineage: Bacteria > Chloroflexota > Ktedonobacteria > Ktedonobacterales > Ktedonobacteraceae > Paraktedonobacter. The sequence goes on from JBDTBU010000231.1 coordinate 18,198, forward strand.
CAACCGGACGAACGCTGGTACTCAGGAAGCAGCTATGAGCGTGAGCTATCTGTCAGAACTTTCTGATCAACTCCGCGCCTCGGTTTCGACGTTCCGCCTTCCCGAACGTGCCGGTGAAACGGTTGAAGTCTTCCCCAGTATGGGTGGCGTACCTGCTCTGCCAAACGCTCCCCAACGAGAGGAGCAGTTCTATCAGCAGGATATGAGTCTGAGTAGCAGTTGGAATCAGAATCAGAATCAGAATTTCTCGTCTGATTTCCTCTCTCTACCGCAGCCCCAGGCCGCTGATGCTGGTGGCTTCCAGTTTGCCTTTAACGGTCAGCAGAACTTCGCCAACCAGCCTGGTATACCTCAGTTACCCTCTGGGAAAATGAACTCTGGGCCACTGAGCTTTGACAACCAGCCTTTTGGAAACTTTGCCTCGAACTATCCTAATCAGCCTAATTTCGGTGATATGGGCGGCTTCGACGCACCACAGGGTTTCAATGGTCAGCAGTTCACTGGTATCCCTGAGTCCGGCTATGATAATCAGAACCCATCGATGTTCCCTGGCTTGCACTCGATGTCACCTGCACCGCAGGGCTTTGGGTCGTCACAGCAGCAGCAAGGCTTTGGAGCACCTCAACAGAACATTGGGTCGTCACAGCAACAGCAAGGCTTTGGAGCACCTCAACAGGGCTTTGGGTCGCCACAGCAGCAGCAAGGCTTTGGGTCGCCTCAACAGGGCTTTGGGTCGCCGCAGCAGCAACAAGGCTTTGGAGCACCTCAACAAGGCTTTGGGTCGCCACAGCAGCAACAACAAGGCTTTGGGTCGCCGCAGCAAAACTTTGCTCCGCCTCCAGGGAATCAGGTGCCTAGTCGAATGCGCCGACCAGATGGTCAGCAGGGTCCAGCTTCTTTTAACCCGGAGCAGGCTCCATTCCCTGGGAATGGGAACGGAAATGGGTATAAGGGATAGTCAATTTTCATGGTTTCTCTCATCCAGTGAAACGTTATGAAGCGAGGTTTTACTGGATGAGGCAAGTAAGGAGCGAGTGCGCGTAGCATGTCGAATACATTTGATAAACTAACTGTCCTCGATTCGTTTATCGAAGAGGTGAATAGTTATTTGCCGGAGATTGAGGCAAATCTTGAGCGCTTGACGCAGTCACCTAGCGACATGGAAGCGCTGGAGGAGACATATCGCCGCACTCATACTATTGGTGGCTCCGCTTCGATGATGGATTTCCCAGGTATGGCCCATGTTGCACATGGAATGGAAGATATCCTGGGTGACGTGCTAGATGGCCTAGCAACACTGGATCAACCTACTATTGCACTGCTGCAACGCTCGCTTGGCAGGCTGCACAACTTGGTGGGCGGCATTCGTCACGGTATCGATGAAAATGCCATGATGGCTGAGGATGATGAGGATTATGCCCGCTATCGTGCAAAACAAGAAATTGCTGCCCAAAGCGTGTCTGGTGAGATGATTACCCCAGAGTATGTGCATCCATCCCAAGGCCCAGCCATTACCTACCCGGAACCAGATGCTGCCTCTTCGTTTGATGCAATGCTGGCCTCTTTCCGCACTCCACCCTCAAGTGAGGCTTCCTGGCAGGAGGAGCCAGTCTTTCGCGCAGAATTCCCTCCCAGGCCGGAGGTGTCGTTGCCTGTACCACCGATGCAACCAGCACAACACGCGCATTTTGAAGCCCAAATGCCCATTGAGACGACACGATCTGGCCCCCCACCCAGTGCGTTAGAAATGCTGGCTGGAGCCTCTAGACGCCAAGAGTTGCCTCCGACGCCGCCCGCGTCCTCACCAGTCCCACAGGTGCCCTCTGTAGCACCTCCAACGCCACGCCCGCAGGCACCAGAAGAGACGCTCTATTCGATGGCCGGCCCTATCGCTTTCCCAGTAACACTACAACAACCTGTCCAACTACCTTCGGAGTTCCCTTTATCACCTGCTTTGCCACCGCAAACAGGTCGCTCAGAGCAAACAGTTCCCTTGCCACCACCACCGATACAAATGTCTCCGACGTTCTCAGGAGTGTTGCCACCGCCGCAGCAAGATCTCATAGGTGGCGTTGTGCCGAGCGCTACCGCTTCGCACGGTCTTGTGCAGCAGGAAGAGCTTTCTCTTCCTCAACAGATTTATCAGGATCTCCAGGGTGAGACTCGTGCCCTGGAAGATCAGGCCGTTTCTCTTCAACGCACCCTTGCTCAGTTGCGTCTGGCCGCCTCAGTAATCGAGGCCCAACGCGCAGAGTTTAAAGGGTTCCTGGATGGCTCACGCGATGCCCTTGACCGCATGGAGGATTGGGCTGGCAAGGCCATGGGCTTGAATTTGCGCAATAGCCCAGAGCAGGTGCGCCGCTATCTACCACTTTCAGTAATGTGGGTGGCTAATAGCAAACTAAAAAAGGTTCTGGATATGCTGATCCAGATGACCGCTGGGGTAGAGGGCACAGATGAACAGATGCAGATGCTTTTCCAACAACTGCACTCTTCGCTCTTTGCTTGCGGTGAGATCTTCCTGCATCTCCCACCTGCTCCTGATGGGATGGTTTTCGCTCAGGAGGATGGCTGGAGCGCCTGGGATATGCAGGTGAACGCTGATCCCACAGCACTGAGCGAGAGTGTCACATTCGAGCGTAAGGGCGACTTGTTGGCATTGCGTGCTGAGATCGAGAACGAGTTACGTGCAGAATACGAAAATCGATCAGAGACACTGGCGGCACGTACCGAAATGCAGCGCCAGATTCGTGAAGAGTTGCGCGAGGAATTCGATGTCAAGCAGCGCTTACAGGAGCGTATCGCAGGCGTGGAAGTCCCTGAAAATGTCCAGGAGTTGGAGAACCGATTGCGCAATGAGATCGAAATCCAGGTGCGCAGCGAGTTCCTCAGCCGCTTAGGGCAAGCTGGATCTGCCCTAGCCTCTCAGATGACCACACCGGAACCGCCCGCGTCATCTAGAGCAACTTCCATGATGCAGGCAACTAGGCCAACGATGCCGCCACAGTCGCAAGCCCGTCCGCAGGCTCCGAGCCAACCCATGGCAAGTGATTTTGTCGATGAGGCCACAGAAATCTTTCGCCTGGAGGCCGAGGAGCATCTGCAAACCATCAGTATGTATGTCGCGGCCCTGGAGCATGCGCCGACGGACTTGGGACCAATTCAAGGCATTCAGCGTGCTACGCACACCTTAAAGGGTGCCGCAGGCATGATGGGTTTCCGTGCAATCGCCGACCTCAGCCATATCTCGGAAGATATGCTCGATGCGATCATGGAGGGCAGTATCTCTATCTCTCCCACTGTTCTGAGCTTGATCCTGGATACTGCGGAGGCGCTTGACTCTCTGATTACAGGCAAAGGCTCGACTGCTCAGAATGAACAAACTGTTCAGGTTATGCGAGTACGCTATGCCGAATTGCTCGGTGAACAAGCCAGTCTAGCCAACCTGCCTGATGAAGAGATCGAGTTTGATGAGGAGCAAGAGATCGGGCATGCCCCCATGAACCGCGTGGTTGACAATGCATTTCAGCGCACTGAGGCATCGATGCCTGGCATGGCACGTCCCGATTTGAGTGTGCGCGTCTCGCTCTCGAAACTGGACGAACTGGTCAATCTCTTCGGTGAACTCTTGGTAAACCGTACTATCCTGGAAGAGCGCATCCAGCACCTGAACCGGCTGGTCGTGGATACGAGCGTGAGTAGCGCACGTCTACGCGATGTAGGCCAACGCCTGGAGAGTCGCTTTGAGGCTACGACACTACCAAGTGGTCGCTCAGTGCAGGTGATGCCGGGTGAAGGAAACCATACACAAGGGTTGTCTGGGAAGAATGGCAAGACAGAGCCAGCCCACTTGGCGGACTTCGATGAGCTAGAACTGGACCGCTATACCGAGTTCCACCAGTTGGCTCGTGGTTTGAGCGAAGGTATCTCGGATATGACGACCCTCAGTACTGAGATGGAAACGGTCATTCGCGATACTGAAAGCTCTTTCGGGCGTGAGAGTCGCCTAAGCACAACTTTCCAGGATCGTCTGATGAAGGCACGCCTAGTACCGCTGTCCACGATGATTCCGCGTCTGTATCGTACAGCACGTGCTGTAGCATTGAAACAACACAAAGAGTTTGAGTTGGTACTGGAAGGTCAGGAGACCGAGGTAGATCGCACAGTGATCGAAGAGATTGCTGGCCCACTGCTACACCTGATGCGTAACGCAGTCAACCACGCGCTGGAAACACCTGACATGCGCTTGCAACGAGGTAAGTCCCCTGCTGGTCAGATCAAGCTCTCTGCCGCCTACGAAGGTAACCTCGTGGTCATTACAGTGCGTGACGATGGTACTGGCCTTGATCCTGAGCGTATTCGTAACGAGGCGATTAACCGTGGTCTGATCCATCCCAGCCAAGCATTGAGTGTGAATGAGGTTGTTGAACTGATCTTCCGCCCAGGCTTCTCTACCGCTGACGTACTGAGCGAAGAGAGTGGGCGTGGTGTCGGTCTGGACGTGGTACGCGATAGCGTTGCGCGTCTGCGCGGCTCAATGGAAGTGGAGTCGATGCCTGGTCAGGGGACAGCCTTCACTATGAAATTCCCGACCAGCTTAGCTATCCAAAATGCCATGATGGTGAAGGTTGCCGATCAACAGTTCGCCATTCCTACTGTCATGGTTGAAGCGATTGGCCGTCTAGATAACTTCAACCACTCGAACTATGGTGGCCGTCCCTCGATTGTCGTCCAAAAGCAACACTATCCGCTGAGTTCGCTAGCCCAACTCCTCGACCTGCCCGTCAGTGAGTTGAACGATAAAGCACCGATCCTGCTAGTGCGCACAGACCGCCACCGCGTCGCCCTCATCGTCGATGACATCAAGGGTCGTATGGATGTCGTCATCAAGAACCTGGGGCCGCACCTGCGCAACGTGCACGGTATTGCCGGCGGCACTGTGCTGGGTAATGGACGCGTTGTACTGATCCTGGAATTGCTGGAACTGCTCTCTGCACGCGCTGGCGTGAAAGGTGGGTTGGCTGCTCCCGCACTTCCCGATATCGCGCTCGCACAGGAAGCGCGTGTACAAGTGGAACGCCGCACAACCATCGCGCCTGTGGTTCCTGCACAAAAGACTGTCGAAGCTGTACCTCACGGCAAACATATCCTAGTGGTGGACGACAGCCCCAGCGTCCGGCGCGTGGTGAGCAATATGCTCAAACAGCACAACTGGGAAGTCCAAACCGCACGCGATGGCGTCGAGGCTCTGGAAATGATCACGAAGGAGACTCCTGCCGCAGTATTGCTCGATATCGAGATGCCGCGTATGGATGGCTACGAACTGATGGCGACGGTGCGTGCCCAGGAACAGTATCGCACGCTCCCACTGATTATGCTGACCTCGCGTGCGGCAACCAAGCACCAACAGCGTGCGATGCAGCTTGGAGCCAGCGCTTATGTGGTGAAGCCGTACCAGGATGAAGAATTGATTAACATTCTGAATACTCTGGTCTATGGAGCCAGTGTCTAGTAATTCAACGTATGTTCGAGTGAGAGGCGCATGAGATTAGGGGTATCACCCTTCACCCTATACGCCTCTCAACTCTCTAGCACCAAAAAGCTCGACAAGCGGTTTGAAATGAGGCAATTGTGAGTGCTGAACGTGCCGTTACACGCTGGTATGCCCGGCGTCAGATGATCCAGAATGAGATTGCCACCCAGCAGGCTCGCTTGGAACAGTTGCGCTTCGATAGCCAGACTACCACGAAATGTGCTGAAGCCGAGCAACAACTTGCCACAATCCAAACGCGTCTGCGCGACCTCGGCCCCTGCCCAAGGCCAATGATGGGCTAGCAATAATCCAGAACATACGTTATGCTCTGGATTATTGTATACAGAGAAAACGCTATTTTTCAACCCTCTCAGCGATAATATGTCCCATCTCTTTTGTGCCCACAACGCTCTTGCTTTCCTCGCGCAAGTCCAGCGTGCGGTAGCCTTCTGCGATGGCGCGTTCTACCGCCGCCTCGATAAACTCAGCCTCCTCGTGCAAACTGAAAGAGTAGCGCAGCATCAGAGCTACGCTCAGGATCGTCGCAATCGGGTTGGCCTTGTCCTGCCCAGTGATGTCCGGGGCTGTGCCGTGGATTGGCTCGTACAATCCGAACATCCCAAACTGCGTGCGACGTGTGCCCAGGCTGACTGAGGGCAACATGCCCATCGAGCCAGCCAGCATTGAGGCTTCGTCGGTCAAGATATCGCCGAACATATTCTCGGTCACAATCACATCGAACTGTTTGGGCCAGCGAATCATCTGCATTGCGCAACTATCCACTAACTGATGTTCTAGCGTAATATCAGGATACTCGCTTGCCACGCGCTCCGCGATGCGTCTCCACAGGCGCGACGAGCTGAGCACGTTGGCCTTGTCCACTGAAGTCACCTTCTTGCGACGCGTCTGGGCCAGTTCGCAGGCTGTGCGTACAATGCGTGCGATTTCCGCTTCACTATAGATCAGCGTATCGATAGCCTCCAAGCCATGTTCGGTTTCGCGAATCTCGCTGGGCTTGCCAAAATAGATCCCGCCCGTCAATTCGCGCACGACCAGCATATCCGTCCCGTCCAGTACCTCGCGTTTAATCGTCGAGGCATCCAGCAATTCTTTGAAGGGGCGCACTGGACGCAAATTGGCGTAGAGTTGCAGTTCTTTGCGCAACCGGAAAAGTGCGTTCTCCGGTTGCTTCTTAGAATCTGGACCCTCAAAGCGTGGCAAACCGCCAACCGCGCCAAACAAAATCGCGTCGCTGTGCTGGCAGAGCGCCATCGTCGCGTCAGAAATCGCCTCACCCTCAGTCTCAATCGCCGCTCCGCCAACCAGGGCGTGCTGCAACTGAAAAGTATGTCCAAACCGTTTGCCCACAGCCTGCAAGACCCTCACACCCTGCTCAACAACCTCCGGGCCAATGCCATCACCAGGCAACACCACAATTGAATACGTTCCCACGAGTAAATTCTCCCTGGGCAATTGCTTGCCCTTACTTTCTCTTAAAACAATTCTCTAACGTATCTCGTTCAGCAAATTATATGAGAAAGCTGATGATCTGTCTAATACTTTCTTTTTGGGTAGATGATACCCAGGCAATATCAATTATTGGTTGAGTTTACTCTGATATGTGAAGTTTCTTGATTTTTAGACTATTTCCACCAGAGATAGTAACGCAGGATTTCATCAGTATGTTCAAGCGTATGCTAAACGGCAGAACGGGTACTACTCTGTAAGAGATGCGAGTTCTCTCCCAATATTCTCTCTAGCTTGCTCTTCCAAAGCCATATACATCGGTTCTGTCCCGTAAATCCTGGCGCGTTGCAAAAACGTTTGCAGAATCTGCGCTCTGCCAGTTCTGTAGGCTGTGTCTGGAACCCAGCTATATTCCTGTCTGATGGCTTGCACGTAGGTATCGTAGTGCTGCGGTTCAGCACCAAAGATTGCCAGATCTGCATCGAGAAGAATCTGGCAATCCTGATTGATTGCTTCAGTCGCGTGTGTTTTGGTGCTCAAAATCATCTGGGATACCGCTTGTACTGTTTGCGACGGAAGAGCTAAACCGGATAGCACGCTTTGTGCATAGATCGCGCTTTGCTCCTCATTGTCAGTTGCGCGAGGATCATAAATACAATCATGAAACCAGGCAGCCAATTGAAGAGATGGAAGATCGGTAGCATGGCTACGCAGTATGTCGATCCACTTAAGCACGGCTTGAATATGCTCAAGCGTATGGTACGCCCGGCCAGGACTGTTATATGCGTCAGTGAGTGCAGTAAATGTAGCTTGAGCTTTTACGTGCTCAATACCAAACATCTGGAGTAACTGCTCCCATGCGTGCTGCATGTAATGCATTGTTTTTGCATCCTCACAATCTACCCAAACATCGCTCATTCCTGTTTCCTAGTCGCTTTGAATGGCTGATGGAACGGCATGTGCAAGGTGAGTGTATTGAATACTCCATCCTGCTCATCGGCGAAATGGACTTCTACCTCGTTATCCTGGCTCGCGTAGTACGCTGTCTGGCTGCTTGGTAACAGGCTAGCTTCCATGGGACTTCGGAGCGCGAGCTGATCTTCGTCGCGTACGACTACCACTGGGAAGTTGCCCTCGACGATGTAGGTGCCTACCGCTTTGTCGAGCATGGCTGTGTTCAATGTAATGGGTGTGCGCGTCAATGCAGGCATGTCAAAGATATGGCGTGCGATCCGGCGTGTGATTTTTTCTACATCAATCCCTGGATCATTTGCCAGTATAGCAATCATGGCTTCATCATCTATAAAACGCGCGATAAACGTATGGAAGCCAAAGATGCCTCCTCCATGATGAATAAGGCGATGACCCTCATAGCTATTTATGCCGAAGCCAAAACCATATGGTTCTGTGCTACCATCGGCTAGTTGGACGGGCGTATACATCCGTTCTTGCGTGGCTCTATCCAGCAGACGTTCGGTGTGGAGCGCGGCATCCCAACGTACCAAATCCTCTACTGTTGAGCCAAGCGACCCCGCTGCATAAGGGATCATCATGTTGATATAGTCAGCTTGTCGATAGCCCTCTTTTGTTTTATCGTATCCGCTAGCACGTTGGGGAATAATTGTCTCGTTGTGCATATAGTAGGAATGGTTCATATCCAACGGCTGAAAGATGTGTTGCTGGATAAATTGCTCGTAGCTCGTCCCTGCTATTTTTTCAATGATGAGACCCAATAGGTGATAGCCTGAATTGTTGTAGAGGAAACGTGCACCAGGCTCAAAATCGGGCGGGAGATCTTGAAAGGATGCCAGCAAATCGCTAGGTGCCATGTCCTTTTTCGCGAGATCTTTAACGAAGTTGTCAAGTCCAGTGTAGCTTTTAATGCCGGAAGTGTGATTGAGCAATTGGGTAATGGTGATGGTACGGTCATGGACGGGATAGCCCGGCAAATGGGTCGTTAGCGAGTCATCGAGGCGAAGCTTCCCCTGCTGTTCTAGCAGCATGATCGCCGTTGCGGTGAACTGTTTGGTGATAGAAGCGAGACGAAAGACGGTATCGGGTCGGATCGGGCAATCCCATTCCAGATTAGCCATCCCATAGCCCTCGCTATGCACGAGTTGCCCATCCTTCACCACCGCAACGGCGACGCCTGGACCTTGGGGGTTATCAATCTCCTGGCGCACAATCTGATCAATTTCGCTAAGCATGTCGAAATTCCCTTTCGTTTTTGCACGATGAATAGGGTATTATAAAACTGTTCTGTTCCAGAATACCATATTCATCGATGATGTTTCTAAGCGCGAAGCATCTATTCTTTCCCAGGCAGCAGTAATGTTAGAATCTGATCCAGTTTCTGATTCCCTTGACTCACTTCACCTCGCATACCGCTCACATTTTTCTGAAGGATTTCAAAATGTTCATCCATACTATTCATACGTGTTTCTATTGTAGCCAGACGCTGTTCATCGCGAACATCTCACGACCTTGAACCTGAGCCGCTTGTTTCAGTTCGTTGATATCACGACCTTGAGTCTGGATAGCCTGCCCAAGCTGGTCCAACTTCACTGTATGTTGGTCCAGCACGATCATTACTGACCGGAATGGTACCGCGAAGTCGTTTTGGAGTGAATCCTCAAGCGAGCCTACGCGCTCATTTAGTGTTGCAATACGTTATCTACCATCCTCCCTATTAAAAAACATTGTCCTTTTGTCGCAGCAGTACTTGTTGCTGCTGCTCACGATCTATTTCTGCTTGTACTAAGCATTCGATCAGTTGTTGCATAGTCAGAGTACGTTGTGCAGCAAGCACCTTGAGTTTCTGTCGTGTATCGGGAAGCACCCGCACAAACGATGTTGTTTTCTTTTCCATGTAGGCATTGTACACGAGCGCGTCTTTGGCGTCAAGAACCGCGACACACAGGCACGCAACTTGACAAAGTGAGGACGATTCGTTGAAAAAAACTATTGCTGAGCACAACTGACAAGGCGAGCTCACGTGTGAGCAACCCGGCTGAGCATATGGTCACCTGGAAGGCGACGTGCTATAATAGGAAAGGTCAAGAGATAGGATAGCACATCTCTGTGTTGATAATCAGCAAAATACCAACCGAGCAATAGGTGCTGCTAAGCCTTTGCATGGGAGTTTTGAACACGTTATGAGCAGCGAAAATAAAGCGAATGGGAACGCGCCGGAGCCTGGTACCCGACGCCAGCCAGTGCCAATTGCGATGGCTAAAGGCCCCCACGAGTACATTCCAGGCGATCAAGAACTGCCAGTTCAGCTTACAAGTCTGGCAGATATGCTCCAATGGGCGCAGAACTGGGCACGCTCAAAGTCGGTCTGGCCGCTAGGTTATGGCCTGGCTTGCTGCGCGATTGAGATGATGGCTAGCGCCCAGGCACACTACGACCTCTCACGTTTTGGGTCCGAGGTGTTCCGTTCCAGCCCACGTCAGGCCGATCTGATGATTGTAGCTGGTACGGTTTCGGTCAAGATGGGACCACGCCTGCGTCTGCTGTGGGAGCAAATGCCCGAACCCAAATGGGTGCTGAGCATGGGGCAGTGCGCGAATTCCGGTGGCGAGTTCTACGACAGTTACTACACCGTGCAGGGCGTGGATACGATTGTCCCTGTAGATGTCTATGTCCCCGGCTGCCCCCCACGTCCTGAAGCGTTGATCGAAGGCATCCTCAAGCTGCGCGAGAAGATCTATAAGCAGGGCTTGAAGGTGCGTGGCGAGAAGGAAATTGAGGTGTAGTTATGCGTGGTATTCTACAAGGTATGGGCTTGACCTTCAGCCATCTTTTCCGCCCGAAGGTCACTCGTCTCTATCCCTATGAAAAGCCCAGGCTGCCCCCGCGTAGCCGTGGCTTGATCCAACTCCTCGCTGAGCAAGGTCTGCAAACAGACTTTAATCTGAAATGCGAAGCCTGCTTGTTGTGCGAAAAAGCTTGCCCGCCGCGTGCCATCACGATTGAGTTCGAGCCGATGGATCGCTGGCGCGAGAAATCCTGGTATACATCGTATGTTCGTGACGGAGCCGAAAAGTACTCATCTTCTAAGATTCATCCGGCTTCTGGTACACCCAAAGCTGGGTATTATACTGCACGTATTTCGGACTACGCCGTCGAATATCATCATAAGCCTATTGCGCCCTGTGTGGCTATGCCCGTGAAAGATTATCTGGAGCCAGAGATTGATCTCAGTCACGTTGATGCTCTGCTGGAAACGTGGTCGGATCAAGCCAGTGCTCTGCCGGCGTTGCTAGATGCAGTGATGGATCTCTATGGCTTCTTGCCATTGCAGGCAACCAAACGCATTGTGCAGGTACGCGGCGTGGACTTGAGCGATCTCTTTGGGATTGCGACAATGAGTCCGAAGTTTAAACCAGCCCCAGTTGTCAAAGGCATTACACGCGAGGATCAACCTGCACGCGGCCTGGCACCCGACAAGCGCGGCGTCTGGGGCAATATTAACCATGAGAGGCAGCCCAATGCCTGAGATAGATTATCGTGTTATTCGACGGCGCGGTGAGCCGGATGTGCGCTCACTGGATGCGTACCGCCGTATTGGCGGGTATTCCGCCCTGGAAAACGCTGTGCGTCAACAGTCTCCTGAACAGGTTGTGCAGCAGGTGCTCGACGCGAACCTTCGTGGACGCGGTGGTGCAGGCCGTCTGACTGGCGAGAAGTGGCGGATTGTACGCAGCCAGGAAGAAACCACGCGCTACGTCATTTGTAATGCCTACGATGCTGACCCACGCTCGTGGGCTGCGCGTGCTCTGTTGGAACGCAACCCACATCAGGTGATTGAGGGCATTGTCCTAGCCGCCTACGCTGTGGGTGCACAGGAAGCGTATCTCTTTACACGCAGCCTCTACGAAGAGGGCATGGCAACCATTCAGCAGGCACTACAAGAAGCCATTGAGGCTAATGTGGTCGGGCGTGATGTTTTCGGCACCGAGTTTAGTTGCACGATTAACGTCGTGGGGGTCGATATTGGCTTCATGGGCGGCGAAGA
>JBDTBU010000232.1:0-39434 GCA_039923935.1 Ktedonobacteraceae bacterium
GAGGCACACTCGTGCCTGTGCCGCCGTTTTGGCCTTCTTTGACCAAGTCGAGCGATGCCGCGTTGACACGCATGGCCTGGAAGAAATCCGAGGTAGGCACAAAGATGGTGAATTCCAGGGTCGGCACCGTTGAGCCATCAGGCACATCGAGCGAACTCAGACCAGGCCCGTCGTTGCGGATATGCAACGCCGTCCCATCCTGAGCACGCGAGGAGCGCTGTAAGGCAAACTCGTGTCCCACACGGATCTTCTTGTGAGGGTTGACCGCCTGGGTCAGCACTTCGGGATCAAAATTGTCAAAGATCGCCTCAGCTCCCAAGGTGAAGTCGGACAGCACCGATGACTTCTGTTGGGTCGTGAGGGTGCCTGTGGGTGCGCCCAGACCGCCGCCGTTGGTGAAGGCATCATGGGGATCTTCCGGGAATGGGAAGGCATGCGCCCCATTTGGCAGCCGCGAGTGGAACATATACTGAACGCGCTCACTGAACGGTTCGGGGCCGTTGGGAAAATTCGGGGATCCCTCTTTAGTGTAGAACTGTTCCAGATCATCGAGCACGTGCGAAAGGTGCTGGATCGCCCCATTGTCGAAGTAGTCCCCTGCGACGGCTGAGGTGAGGGTAGCCGCACCAACGCCTGAGGAATTGGGACCGGTGCCAGCAAAGGTCACGGTTTTGCCGTTGGGGGCACTCCCGTTCAATTGCTGATCTACAAAGCCCATCCACATAGAGGAGGCGGGGTTGATCTCAGTAGCAATCGTCGGAAACGGGGCAAGACCAGCTTGGCTGGATGCATTCGCTATCTGACGTGGCAGTCCTGGCTGCACAAAGTTCAAGCGCGTTGGTCCAAAGTTGAACAGTCCGTTAAAGGCTGGTGACGGCACATTGTTGTTGTTGAGGATATTGCTGCCATTGAACCAGGCAGCGACTTCGGTGATATTCACCAGTGAATCGCTGCGCAGGGTAAAGAGCACATCGTTCGTTTCAATCGTGACAGGCACCCGGAAGTTCGCTTGCAACTTCGTAATGCCTGGGTTTTGCGGACCGAAATCGGTAGGACCAGCCACCGCTTCTTCCAAGACGGAGCGGGTCGAGTCAAAGGTCAAGGTGGGGATCTTGCTGGCGACCAGACTGCTGGGTAAGCGGTTGAAGTAGGGGACGCCATAGGAAACAATCGTAAAAATACCGCTGGGGCTAAAGTCGTAGTTGGCCTCAATGGTAGTCAGTGCATTCGCCAGCGTCGTCTGATCGGCCTTGGTAGGATTGCGGGTCAGAGCCGCTGGGGCGAAAAAGGTGAAGATGACGCCGAAATCAACCGGCACTCCCGCCATGGTCGTCGCGGGATGGACAAAGGCACCAATGTCAAACTGAATATCCGGGAACGCGGTGCCAGTAAGCGTCGTTTGCTGAGCAGTAGCGCGTTTGGGCATCCACGCGACGGCCCCAGTTGCGGCGAATGCGGCTGCTGATGCGCCAATACTGCCAGCCTTGAGCAAGGTACGGCGATCCATCTGCTTGGCAGGTACCTTTTCAATGTCGTCTACATTGAGCGTGCTCTTCTGGGAACGAGAGGACTGCGTGTTTATCGGGCAACGCCCGGATCGAGGTGATTGCGCGTCCATAAGAATTCCTTTCTCTTCTGGTATCACTGTGCGTCTGTGCACTGATACAAAACAACTTCCAATCTGAGGATTCCTGATAGAATCCGTTTTTCCCGTGGGCGCTCCTTTGTCTTCTAGAAATATATAAATTGGAGCGAGGGAAAGAAGTTGTGCACTGGATTCAGCGCGTCTTTGCCCTTGATCCTCGGAAGTCACCTCCTTCTATAAAAAGTGTATGTGCCACAATAACAACATCCCTTCAATGAACAGATATATTTTATCCAAAGAAGGAAAGAAGTATAGAGCGCTTGTAACAATACGTACCATGTAGTTACATACATAATTATAGGGAGAAACATTGGTTTTGTCAAGGGGAAAAGTATGAATTTCTGAGGAAAAATTAAGGTTTTGATAAAAACAAAGATTTCCTTAAGGTAAATTTGAGATATTGGTGAAAACAAAGGTTTGTTAGGGGAGAAAAGATGAACTTGTTCTCACAAAATTGAGCACAAGTGCTCCCACAGGGAAATCTGGCGCTACATGTACTTAGACTCACGTTGAAAGGGGTTGCTATTCATGGTTTTCTGGGATGACGCGTACCAACAAATGGTCTGCAACGACTGCTCCCACGGGGGAAGTTATATCTCCGATACGCAGGGTGAGCACATCTCCGTAGGATGTCCTGGCTTCCAGGCGCACCACAGATCCAGGAACAAGCCCAAGTGCTTCTACATAGCGCACAAGATCTCCATCCGGCGTCATAATGCGCTGGATCGTCACCAGCTTGCCCACAACTACCTCTGAGAGCCGAATAGAGGAAGCCATGCGAACTCTCCCCATCATATCTGGAATAGGATCGCCATGCGGGTCTTCGCTTGGATGGTCAAGCAAGGCGTCAATCCGCTCCTCGACGACCTCCGAGAGAACATGTTCCAGCCGCTCGGCTTCCGCATCTATCTGATCCAGGGGAATGTCCAGAATCCGAAAAAGGAACAGTTCGAGGAGACGATGATGCCGCACCAGTTCTGCCGCAGCAATCTCCCCTGTTTCTGTGAATACGACCCCGCGATAGCGCGTATGGGAGACATAGCCAAGGGCATGAAGCTGCTCAAACGCATGAGTGACGACACTTCCGCTCAGCTTTCCCGTTGGCTCTCTCTCCTCCAATAGGGTGCGCACAGCTTGAGCAGTCATAGGTTCCCCGCGTTCACGCAAAAGATAGCACAGCTTTAAGCAATCGGCAAGGCGGATAGGCAGGGCATGTATTTCAATGGTCATTATGATCTGCTCTCTTCTAAGATCCACTGGGAACACTCTTCTCTCTCAACAATACCAGAGAAGCCAGAGAAATACAAGCAATGTATCTGTAGAATACAAAATCCCCTGTTTTGGGCAGATCCAAATGTATTATTTCTACAGCATACCATATCTACTAGTTGCAGCGTATCCAACGCGGCGCAATGCTCTCCACTGGCTTATCAAATAGCCCGGACAGACCATCCAGGCGGAAGAGTTGCGCAAAGTCTTCAGGGGCGAAGGCTTTGCGTAGACGCGTGGCATAGGAGTTGACGAGCGCCTGAATGTAGTGGTCCACGTCGTAGTCGCGTCGGTTGGCTACGTCTGCGTAAAGCGGCTGTTTGGCGTGTTGCTCACCTGCCTGCCAATCGTGATCCAACGGCAATTCTTCGGTCTCTTCGGGTAGCCAGACGTACCTGCCGCCGCGCACGCGATAGAAGCGTACACGCTCGCCGGGATGCCAGTTTGTACGTCCAGCATTGAGCAGAGCCTCGTACTGTGGCTCAGGGCGTGTTGCTCGCACTGCCTGGTAAGCTTCGGGTGTTTTAGAGAGGCGCACTCGCGCTCCCAAGTCCGAGGCGGGCAGTTCGTGCTGGCGCAACGCATCCACCATATCCAGGTAGCACTGACGCAACGCGAGAACGTCGTCGGTCATCAGGTGGGTCAACGCTTGGCGCAAGAAACGCTCGCCAAATGGCTCAGCGCGGCTGGAACGCAGAGCCACGCCATGCACAACAAGCTGATCGCCATAGGTCAGCAGGGCGTAGTTCTTGACCTCGTGGCTGAACATAGCCCGATAGCGCCCCTCGTACTCCAGACGTATCCCTGCGGGCAGTTGCGCACCGATCTCACTGACCAGCGCTTGCTCCTGCGCCTCGTTCCACTCCCCTGGCACGGCGAAGTAGACCCCATCCGTGTCAGCTTCGATCAGGGCCACGCCGCGCTCGCGCAGGGATTCCACCACTGCATTGAGGATCTCACGTCCGCGCCGGGTCACTTCGTCTGCGGCGCGGCTATCAGCGAACAGGGCCATCGAGCCAGCCCCCATGTAGCCATAGGCCGAGTTAATCAGAATCTTCATCGCCGCCTGAGTTGCATTATGATGGTTGGATTCAATAGAACCAGCAATGGCTGTGCGTGCTGCATCTTTATGTGCCAAACGCAGGTCTGTCAGCCGCCCCAGAATGCTCAGCAACACACCAAGGTGATCGCTGGCTGGACCAATCTCGAAGGTGCGCATCAGCGAGGGATACAGCGAGGCCACGTCGGCCTTGACTACATGCGCGGCTACACCAGCTGCGAAGAGATGCACTGCACCGCCCTCGTGCATCCCAAGTGCGCCAGGCTGCATAGCGGGACAAGGCAGAGCAACCCCAGCACGCACATAGGCCCGCACCAGGATCGGTTCCAGCACGCCCATAGCCGGTCCCGCCGAGGCCAGACGCTCATATCGGCGCGGTGCCATACCAGCCAGCGCGAACGGCGAGCCGAGCAGACGGCACGAGAGGCCATCAACCTCTTCCACGTCGTTCAGCGCGTACCGGCGCACCAGTTCTGGGTTCTGGCGATACGTCTCGAAGATTTTCGGTCCTGGGATATAGACGCGCTCAGCCGAGGCAATGCCAAAGTAACGCGCCACATCCTTCAGGCCGTAGCTGGGCATGTCGCGCACAACAAAATCATGGCGGCGCACTGCATCCAACGTATCGATCAGTTCACGTCCGGGGATACTGTAGCGCGTGCGTTTGCGTGCCTCTGGTCCCACCGCCAGCGTCTCTTCACGTTTCTCCAAGCGCATCGGCCCACCACGCCTACCCAGAGCTAGGGGAATATCATGCACACTTGCCCGGTATTCCAGAAAGGGCAGGTCGAAGCCGAAGAGATTGTGGTTCTCGATCACATCGGGATCGCGTTCTTGGATCAGAGCGCACAGTGCGCGGATCAGGCCCGGCTCATCTTCCAGTGTGGGTGCCTCCAAAATAGTAGCCAGTCCACGACTATCCTTGACGGCTATAAGAAATATACGTCCTCGGTGTGGGTCCAGCGAGGTGGTTTCCAGGTCAAACTGCAAACGGTGGATATGCTCATAGTTCAGGCTGCGAAAATAGACACGCCCATTCAGCATCAGATACTGCTCAACTGGACCGACGCGGTAATAGTCGTTCGGCAGCTCACTGGTGCTGTTGACGCGCCTGCCCAAACGTTTCGAGGCTCCCCTAGCTAACTCCTGCTCCATCGTTCGCCCGTCGCGTGCGAAGAGTAGATAACGATAACTGCCCCCAGTACCCACCAGTTCACGATAGCTAAACGGCATATTGCCTGAACCGGGCGCGGTAGATGGCACAGGAGCCTCGCGCAAGTGTCCAAGATCGGCCAGCGAGGTAGCCAACAGCCAGGGTCGAAAGCTCTCACTGTGACACGTCACCTGCTCGCCTGCTCGCCGCCACAGCAACGCCCGCCCCGTGCGATCCGCCCAGACCGAGACAATGCCCTGCGTCTGGTCCCAGCCAAACAAGCGCTCATCCGTCGCACGTTGAGCCTCAGTGGAAAGAGGTACTGACATGATCGCTCCTGATCGTTTGATAGCAAAACATCTGTTCTAAGTATACCACGAACACGGCCATAGAGGCAATTAGCCATTAGGGCATCGATACAAGTCTTGTTTAGCCTCTTCGCATGACTACTGGATATCACTCCGTTTTTTCAAGGTGACAGTACTTTTATACCACCGAAAGCGGACAGAAAAGACCCTTTTTATCGTATTTCTCAAGATTGACAAATCCGATATGCGAAGTGTATTTTAGGGAGAAAGAGGAGGGTTCGATACGCTAGCCAAACAATGGTCAAGAGACTACCGCGACCAACGTTACCCCTTGCTTAACTAGATGAGCTTTGCTCAGGAAACATGCGCCCAAGAGCAGGAATGGCAACAGAGCAATATTGACAGAGACTCATAAAATTTGTCATAATCTGAACAGATCCTCATAAGGGACAGCGAAAATGCTAACGTATCCCGAAAAAATTCTATCAGGATAGAGATAACAAGTATGAGTACTCAACCCATGTCCGCCCACGACGAGGCGGATCGCGAATACCAGGAAGGGTATGATCGCGTTCTGTGGTTCGCCCAACGCGCCCGCAAGCAAGGCTGGCACTTGAGTGACCGACAACTGGTCCACGAGATCTACCAGCGCGAACGCGCTGCACGCATCCGCGAACAAAGCTCACTGCCCATCTTTGGACCCGGCGTACGTTCCATCTCCTGGAATCGCGGTCAAGCCGCAGCATTACGTTTTTTGCTGAAAGAGCAGCGAGAGAAACGCTAAAATATGCTATACTGCTTCTATCAAGTACTCAAAGCGGAGAGAATCACGATGGAAGCAGTATCACTCACAACGCCCTATACCGGCCCGCAGCCTGGCTCGTCTGAGCAGGTGGAGGCTATTATTGCTGCATTGCGTCACCTCTACCCGGACGCGCAATGCTCGCTCAACTACACGAATCCCTTGGAACTGATGGTGGCGACGCAACTGGCCGCGCAATGTACTGACAAGCGTGTCAACATCGTCACAGCGCAGCTTTTCTCCAAATATCGCACAGCGGCTGATTATGCCACTGCCAGCCAGACCGAGTTGGAAGAGGACATCCGCTCAACTGGCTTCTATCGCAACAAGGCCAGGAATATTCGCGCCGCCTGCCAGAAAATCCTCACTGACTTCGATGGCGAGGTGCCACGCACTATGCAAGGGCTGCTCAGCCTAGCCGGAGTAGCACGCAAAACGGCGAATGTGGTACTGAGCAACGCCTTTGGCATTGTCGAAGGCTTTACAGTAGATACCCACAATATGCGCCTGGCCCGCCGCTTTGGCTGGACCAGCAGCGAAGACCCCGTGAAGATCGAACAGGAGTTGATACGTATCATACCCCAGCAAGACTGGTTTGATCTCTCACATCTGCTGATCTTTCACGGACGAGCCATCTGTACCGCCCGCAAGCCGCTGTGTGAGCAGTGCACGCTGACACAATTGTGCCCGGCAGCCCTGGTCAGGCATCTCTAGAACTTTCTGATTCAGGTTGTAGTTGGAGCGATTCCTGTTTGTACTCCTGGTCTAGCTCATCCATGAGCACTGTGTACGCGCCGCGTTCCTCGTCAGGCATCATATGCGCAATACGCAACATAAGATCCTCAGTGACTATTCTGAGCGCGGCTTTACGCGAAATTCCCGCAGGCACCTGTGGTATATAGGGTTCTCCGATGCGTACATCGACCCGTGGAAACCAACCGCGCCGCCCGAAAAAGAGACGCCGCGTGCCAGTATGAGCCACCGGCAGAATCGGTACACCGGAACGCAGAGCTAGCATGGCCGCGCCAGTGTGCGCTTGAAGCAAGCGCTCATGCTGTGCCACAGCCCCCTCTGGAAAAATCGTTACAGCCTTGTCCTCGCACAAATAGATCAATGCTCTCTCTAAGGCCGCTCGGTCACTCTGGCCGCGATGAACTGGAATCTGCCCAGTTAAACGGGCGAAAAAACCAACGACTGGCACAGCGAAAATTTCAATCTTTGCCATAAACCAGAGACGGCGCGGAAAAATAATGCCAAGCAAAATAGGATCATACCAAATCAGATGATTGGCTACGATTAAAACCGGTCCTGTCCGTGGGATGTTCTGATGACCAGAAACGCGGAAACGACCAAAGATATGCGCAATAAGCCATAATAGTGGCTTTATAATGGTATAAAGCATACCTTACACTCTCACCTGCAATGCACTAGGAAGGATTTCAGACTGGTACGTTCGTGCTTTCGTCGTTTCACCATCCATTTGCATATGCACCTGCGTTTGGCTAGCGATCTGCACCTTTTTCGCCTGAAAGAAATGCACCTCTGGTATGCCTATATGTTCACCCTTTTTTACAATTGGCAGAAGCTTCAGGGCACGCAGAAGAGGCATATAGTCAATGGTGCATACATTAAAAAGACCATCGGTATGATTAGCGGTGGGATTGATACGGAAACCAGCACCGTAGGTCGGCCCGTTGTTCACTGCGAGCAGAACATAGCGGCTCATCTCCGTCCACGCACCATCGTCGAATTTGAACGAGAGCCGGGGGCATCGCTGATAGCCAAAGAAGAGTTGCTTGAGCGTCGCACTATAGTAGAGGTGTGCCCCGCTCATTAAAGGCCAGCGTTTCAAACGTTGCGCCGCCACAGCAATATCGGCATCAAGGCCAACACTAAAAGCGTTGGCAAAGTAATAGTCATTGACCCGGCCAGCATCCACACCCTGTAACGTCCCATGAAAAGCGCGTTCAAACGCCGCAGCTGGATCATGCGGCAATTTCAAGGTATTCCAGGCGAAATCGTTGCCGGACCCAGCGGGCACAATCCCCAGCGGCACACGCTGACCACTGGCCAGTAGCCCGTTCACCGCTTCATGAACAGAACCATCGCCACCTACAATAATCACTGGGCGTCCCTCACTGGCAGCCTGGTTGGCCCGTTCTGTGGCTTCTCCTGATCTCGTTGTTTCAATATATTCAGCACGCTCTTGCACCGCTTTTCGACGAGCCAGTTCACGATACTGGCGCATATTTCCGCGATTGGCGGCGGGATTGAGAATGACTACTGGATTTCCTGTGGTCATTGATGGCTCCATTGCTCCCCCTTGGAGGCTTTTCAAGATTTGAGAAGATTGTATCATGTTCCGTTTGTCTCTACAATTAATTTAGCCTCTTTTCTGCACCAAATGGCCTGTGAAGGGCATTGTTCACATCCAGACAAGGGAATTCTCTCTCTCCTTTTTCTCACGTTTGTGCTATAAAGTATTGATAGGAAAGCATGCGAATTTCTGGGCGAGCGACGAGTTCGCTCCGATACAAAGGGAGGGTTATTTATGACGATCAACGAGGGAACGCTGCTCTGGGAACCATCACAGGAGATAAAGGAACAGGCAAATCTCACCCGTTATATGCGCTGGCTTGAACAGGAGAAAAGTCTACACTTTACTGAGAATGAGGCGCTCTGGACCTGGTCTGTTGAGCACCTGGAAGATTTCTGGGCCTCGCTGTGGGAGTATTTTGAGATCAAAGCCTCCAAACCTTATACAGCAGTGCTCACCAACGCCACAATGCCTGACGTACATTGGTTTCCGGGCGCGGAACTGAATTATGCTGAACATGTTTTTCGCAACAGTACCAGCGAACGGCCTGCTATCATCGCACGATCTGAAACGCGACCACTGACAGAGGTTTCCTGGGACGAGTTGACGCGCAAAGTGGCTTCCGTTGCTGCGGCATTGCGGGCAATGGGCGTCAAACGTGGAGATCGTGTGGTCAACTACATGCCCAATATCCCGGAAACTACGATTGCCTTCCTGGCAACAGCTAGCCTGGGCGCGATCTGGTCCAGTTGCGCACCCGAATTTGGCACCCAAAGCGTCATAGATCGTTTCCAGCAGATCGAGCCGAAGGTGCTTTTCGTGGTTGACGGCTATAGCTACAACGGCAAGCTGATTGACCGACGCGGTATTATTACTGAATTGCAGGCAGCATTGCCTACACTGTACAAAACCGTGATTCTGCCCTACGCCTACACTGATACCAAAGCCGCAAGCTACAACAACGCCGAGCTCTGGCAAGATATAGCCAATGGTGAGCACGAACTGACCTTTGAGCAGGTGCCTTTTGAGCATCCACTCTGGGTACTCTATTCCTCCGGCACGACTGGCCTGCCCAAAGCCATCGTTCAGGGTCACGGCGGCATCGTGCTGGAACACCTCAAACAGCTCGTGCTAAGCCTGGACCTGAAAGTTGAGGACCGCTTTTTCTGGTATAGCACCACTGGCTGGATGATGTGGAATCTGCTGATTGGCGGGCTGCTCGTTGGGACCACAGTGCTGTTCTACGATGGCAGCCCGGCGTATCCAAGCATGAATGTGCTCTGGGAGTTCGCTGAGAAAACGGGCATGACGCTCTTGGGCACCAGTGCAGGGTTTATTATTGCCAGTATGAAGGCCGGGGTCGAGCCAGGCAAAACGTATGATCTGAGCACGTTGCGGGCACTTGGTTCAACGGGTTCGCCACTGCCGCCAGAGGGTTTTCAATGGGTCTACGAGCACGTCAAACGCGATTTCTGGGTAGCCTCGTTGAGCGGCGGCACAGATGTCTGCTCCGCCTTTCTGGGTGGCACACCACTGCTGCCAGTCTATGCTGGCGAATTGCAATGCCGAGCACTTGGCGCAAAAGTCGAGGCATTTGACGAGCAGGGTAACACGTTGATCGACGAGGTGGGCGAGTTGGTCATTACCAAACCCATGCCCTCGATGCCGCTCTACTTCTGGAACGATCCCGATGGGCAAAAATACTACCACAGCTACTTCGATGTCTATCCAGGTATCTGGCGACACGGCGACTGGATCAAGATTACACCCAGCGGCAGTTCGATCATCTATGGACGTTCTGACTCGACGATTAACCGCAAGGGCGTTCGTATGGGTAGTAGCGAGATTTATCGAATCGTCGAAGACATGCCCGAAGTGTTGGATAGCTTGATTATCGGTTTGGAACGTTCCGGTGGCAACTATTACCTGCCCTTATTCGTGGTACTAAGAGAAGGGGTTGAATTGGATGACGCCTTAAAGAATAAGCTACGCACGCAATTGCGTACCAACCTAACGCCTCATCATGTACCGGATGAAATTATAGTCATCGTTGAGGTACCCCGTACCTTGAGTGGCAAAAAGCTAGAAGTGCCCATTAAAAAGCTCTTCCTGGGTACGCCGCTTGAGAAGGCCATCAGCGTGGGTGCTCTAGGGAACCCACAATCGATGCAATTTTTCGTAGAGTTTGCAAAAACGCTGCCAGATTAACATTGTTTGTCTGTTGAAATGTTAGCATATTATGAGTAGACTAGTCATAGAGGAGTAAACGCTTCCACGGTCAACGCTCGTTGCGACATACTTGAGTCCTCAGACTCATCGGAATCTGGCGCGAACAAGTAGCCAGAAATACGTACGACTACTCTGCTCATAACAGAATCTCAAGGAAGCGAAAACGGGCTTCTCTGCCCGTTTTCGCTTTTCCAAACGTGCCACGGCCAGTATTTCTGCGGTTACGTAGCTGACCTGGCTTGCGCTGATAAAGCGCAGGAAGCCGTGCCTCATGAAAATAGGTCTCGTTTCGCCATATGACTGGAGTTATCCCGGAGGTGTGCGCGATCACGTCTGGAACCTCGCAAATGAATTTCTGGACCAGGGGCACGATGTGCGCATCCTCGCTCCTGCTTCTGGTCCACAACGGAAAATACGAGAACAGCATATCTATAAAATTGGGTGGCCCACACCCATTCCCGCCAATGGGTCGATTGCACGTATTGCGGCCTTCGATCCTGCTTTGAATATGCGCGTACGAAGAGTATTGCAACGCGAGAATTTCGATATCTTACATGTACACGAACCTCTAGTGCCGGGACTCTCTCTAGCAGCACTGCACTGTTCACAAACGCTCACCGTAGGTACCTTTCACGCCTCGTCGGAGCGCAGTTTCACCTCGACCTTTAACTTGGCCTATGCCTCATTCGCGCCCTTTTTACGCTCAACTTGGCGGCGCTTACAGGGGCGCATCGCTGTTTCTAGCGCCACATACACATTCATCAGCCATTACTTTCCCGCAGAGTATCGCACCATCCCTAATGGCATCAGCCTGGACTATTCTGGCCAGGACATTGCTCCATTCCCTGCCTTGCGCGATGGTCAGCAGAATATTCTCTTTGTGGGCCGTTTTGAAAAACGCAAAGGAGCAAAATACCTGTTACGAGCAATTCCGATCATTCGAGAGCAGCACCCCAATACGCGCTTTATCTTCGTAGGGGAAGGCCCGTTGCGCATAGGCTTCCAACGGTTTGTGGAGCGCCAGGGCTGGCGAGACGTGCTCTTTACAGGCTATGTCAGCAGCGAGGACAAAGCACGCTACTTCGCCAGCGCCGATATCTTCTGCGCACCAGCTACCGGCGGCGAGAGCATGGGCATCGTGCTCCTGGAGGCGATGGCTGCGGGCAAGCCCATCGTGGCCTCCAATATCAGCGGCTACGCGACGGTCATTAGCCAGGGGGTGAACGGACTGTTGGCGGCACCGCGCAATAGTCGTGAACTGGCAGCCGCGCTTGGACAATTGCTTGTGTCCGAGTCGCTACGCCAGCGTTTTGTGCAAACTGGCCTGCAAAAGGTGCGTGCATACGCCTGGCCTCGAGTATCTGCGCAGATACTCGATTATTATACTGAACTGTTGGAAGAGCAGAAACACAGAATAGAGAGAAAAATGTATGGATAGATTATTAAACGTTGGGCAAGCAGGAGCACATACTTTACCCTATAACAAAGCTGATATTCATATGCACACCAACCTGGGCGATGGCTGGGCTAGCCCGGCTCGTGTGATCGAGGAGGCCACGCACCGCCAACTCACCCTGATCGCCATCACCGACCACGACCACATAGAGGGTGCAAAACGTGTTGGCGAACTGCTACACCAACAGAGTAGCTCGTTGCAAATGATTACCGGGGTTGAGGTTTCGACGCGCAATGGTCACTTATTGGGCCTATTCGTACAAAAAGCACCCAAACCTGGACGACCAGTCGAGGAGAGTATCGAAGCGATCAAAGCTCAGGGCGGTCTGGTGATTGTGCCGCACCCGCTAGGTCGGCTGGTGCCAAGCTTAAGCCGCGCAAAAATTGACACGTTGCTGGAAAAAGGCTATCCAATCGATGGCATCGAGATCTACAACCCCTCGCCAGCTAATGCCTCGATGCGTGCCACTGTACGCAAGGCCAACGCGGATTGGCAATTGGCCGAGATGGGTGGTAGCGATGCTCACTTCTGGCAGCATATTGGTGCCGCTTACACGCTCTTTCCAGGCACAACGCCCGACGATTTGCGCCAGGCCATTCTCGCACGTACAGTACGAGCAGGTGGTGAGGAACAGCCCCCAACGCACCTCTCGCCTGGCACCTACGTCGCGCAGTGCGCCTGGAGTTGGTTCGTCGATCCGCCGCGCCGCATCATGCGCAGAAGACGCGAGGCGCATGCGGAACGTCTGGCAGAGCAGGGCTAAGCCTGGTTCGTCTCTTGCTCCTCCCACAGCTTCGACAGCACAACCCATTGTTCAGGATGCGCACGAATCACCCGTTCCAGTTCAGTGAGGAGCGCTCCATGAACCACCTCTGGCTGCTGGCGATCCTCTTTGGACAGAGCTAGAGTCAGTCGGATAAACTCGCCGCTAATGCGCGTTTTTGAGCTATGCCAGCCTAACCCGCCCACTAGCGGTGCACCTGTGCGTAAAGAGAGGTTCACCGGGCCAATCGGCAAACGGGCAGGTGCACCAAAGAAATCGCGAACCACACTCTCGCCCTCTACTGCACGGTCAGCCGTAATTACCACAATCTGGTTCTTGCGCAGAGCTTGGAAAATAGCTCGCATTGGCGCACTGCCACCCAGAGGGATATAACTGATGCCGCTGCTATTGCGCATGGCAAGCATCAGGCGCAATAGACGCTCGTCCTTGAGGTTTTCTACAGGAATCACCACCTGATAGCCATGTGCCACGAACCACGGGGCCATGTACTCAAATGGCCCAAAGTGTGCGGTAAAGATGATAGCGCCTTTCCCTAATGCTAGCGCCTCTTCCAAATACTCCTCATGCATGATACAAAGGCGATGCAGGACTTCTTGCGATGGCATGGACGGCATGAGAAAAGCGTCTAGGTAGTTGCTCACACTGTTGCGGAACATACCACGCACCACGCGCCGCAACCTGCGCCGACCAGCCGCTGTGCGTTGCACATCAGCACCCAACACATGCTGAGCGTTACTCGTTGCTTGCTTGCGTGGACCGACGGCCACTAACCAAGCGAGTGGACCGACCAGACCAGGCAGAGCACGCAGGAGCCAGCGTGGCAGACGTGGCACAATCCGTGTTGCCCAGAGGAAGAGATAGTACATACGACTTCCTATTCCTGCACGTTGGCTACTGGCGCGGGCCAGAAAGGACGAAACATATACCACTGGGTCGGTTCTGCACGTATCACCTCTTCCAGAGCAGTATAGATATATTGCGTCAAACGTGCGATCTCGCGGTCACGCTCCTCCGGCCCTGTGCAGGCTTGGGGAAAAAGAGGCGCAAAGACGCGTATAATAAACTCTTGCTGCTGACCATACCAAGCATAGCCAGGCAGGAGAGCGGCTCCGCTCTTCACAGCTAGAGCAGCCGGACCACCTGGTACATAAGTTTTCTGGCCAAAAAAAGTAATCTCCACCCCTGTCTCCTTCGTCATGGGACGATCCACAACGATAGCCACACACATATTCTCGTGCAAAGCACGCAAAATCCGTCGCGCCGAGCCTTCCATAGAAATGATCCCGATTTTCTTCTCACGCCGCTGGTTCTGCAAAAAATCATTTAAACGCGGATCTTTAAAAGTCTCGGCCACCGCAGCGAGCGAAAAATGACGTGCCAGCAGTGCCCCGGCTATATCCCAACTGCCAAAATGTGCAGTTGCGCCAATCGCTCCCTTGCCCGGTGCCAGCGCCTGCTGTGCGAATTCCAGCCAGGTTGCACCCTCGGTCAGATCACGCGTGCGTGCCTCGATGTTCTCCATGTTCATGTGTGAGAAATACAGAAAATCCGAGGCATAGCGGCCATATTTGCTCCAGGAGGCCAAGGCCGCGTGCCTCACACGGGCATCGCTGACAGGCAAGCCCAGCACTTTCGACATATTCTGCTGAGTGACCAGACGCTTGGAACGCCAGCCCAGGTAGCTCGCAGAACTCATAGTAGAACCCAGAGCATGTCTTATTGGGCGAGGTATCCAGCCCGCCAGAGCGCTTCCACCACGCGCCAACCAGTACACTGATGACATAGCTACATCCCTTCTAAAAAGTGTGTACTGAGAGAGTCTGTATTTTCACTCAATACACTATTTTATAATCTGTACAATTATCAATGTACAGATTTATGTATATCTTCTTCATACTTCATAGTATCATCTACACCTGTAATATGCTTTTTCCTTACAGGAGCAGATAATACAATTGAGGTCGTGGGGGAACCGTGAGTTGAAAGTCGGTCAATAATTTCTTCCAGATGCACAACCGAGGTCGCAATCACTTTCATGATAACAGAATCACCTCCGGTCACACGATAGCTTTCAAGCACCTCTGGAAAGGCACTTACGGTAGCATTCAACTGCCTACAATCACCCTGAGCGCTCATACGAATAATCGCAGTCACAGGATACCCAACCTTCGCAGTATTTATCTCAGCACGATAGCCGGCAATAATACCTGCGTCCTCCATCCGCCGCACACGCTCTGTCACCGCCGGTGAAGAGAGTCCAACGCGTTGTCCAAGCTCGCTAAAAGAAAGCCGCGCATTCTGCTGAAGCTCCTGGAGAATCTGCCAGCCGGTTTCATCGAGAAGCCTTTCAATTTCTAAAGCCATTCTATCTTTTTACCCCCATATTTTAACTAGGAACCACGAAACACCTTTACTTTTCCCTTTATTATACCCCGTAATAGACGTATAATACAACTATAAAGAAAACGTCCTAAACGTAGATAACCCAAACAAGTAGAAAAGATTTTACAATACCGATAACAAGGAGGATATTATGGGAACACTGATTACACTATTCGTAGTGTTTATTGCATTAGCTGTAGCAGCCTGGTATCTGGGCGTTGATAGTACCGAGCCTCTGAGCAGTTGCGAATGGCAACACCGAGAAAATTGGGATAATGCAGATAGAGATCAGGGAGAGTACTGTTAGTATCTCGCTTGAAAACAAAAAGAGTCAGGGCAATCGCATCTCCTTTTTGGAACTGGGTCTCCAGGCGGCGTTACAACGATTTAGCTTTTCAAACACTGCTGTGCAAAGGCGCTCTACAAGCTACTTGAAAATGTAGGTGCGATTGCCCTCAATACAGGCTCCCGCGTAAGTGAGTGGGGCAAAGGGGTCTTTTTGCGCGTCAATGCAAATGTGTTCTATACCTATGCTCGTGACCCAACAAGATATGCAGAATAGTCGGCAAAAATAAACTGAGAGCGTTCAGAGCAAGTAGTATGTATTACAATCCGAACGCTCATCAGACCTTTTTCTCTACTAAGCGCGTTTTACCTCAACTTCACCACACTCTTCACACACGCCAATTAGCTTGCCAGGCTCTTCACACACATCAGTTAATGGACGAGCGCAATAGCAGACATAGCCACGCTGACGAGCGGGGTTGCCTAGCACCAGGGCGTGCGGTGGGACATCACGCGTCACGACTGAGCCAGCGCCAACCAGGGCGAATGCTCCGATGGTGATGCCGCAGCGAATGACCGCGCCAGCGCCGAGCGAGGCTCCATACTTCACGAATGTCGGTGTGACCGTCCAGTCAGACGCGCTTTTGAGTTGCCCCTCTCGCGTAATGGCGCGTGGAAAAAGATCGTTGGTGAAACAGACATGCGGCCCCACAAAGACGCCGTCCTCCAAGG
This sequence comes from Ktedonobacteraceae bacterium, assembly GCA_039923935.1. Taxonomy (GTDB): domain Bacteria; phylum Chloroflexota; class Ktedonobacteria; order Ktedonobacterales; family Ktedonobacteraceae; genus Paraktedonobacter. The sequence goes on from JBDTBU010000232.1 coordinate 16,423, forward strand.
TAACACCCTCGAAAACGGAAACATGGTTCTGAATTTTCACATTGGAACCCAGCTTCACATGGGCATCAATATAGACCCCTTTGCCAATGTTGCAATGCTCGCCCAGCACCGCGTGCTCGCGCACATGCACCTGCCGCCAAATACGCGTCCCAGCACCGACTGACGCCATCGGCGAAACCTCCGCAGTTGGATGAATGTATATATCCGTATCGTTCATACGTTAACTTGCCTTTCAAACATACTATTTCCTCTCAATAATTCTCAGTCACAAAAAACCATTATGCCAAAGAGAGGCGCTTTCCAGAATGAACACACTACGCAACTAGATATAGCATATACTCGCAGCCTGATGCTACTTAGACAAGCTTTCTCTCGCCATTTGCACAAGCATATTGCTGAATATGTACCCATGTACCAACATCAAAACAGGTTCGCAACGTCGCTCGCAACCATCTTCCTATTATGTACAGCCTATTGTAACAGCAATGGTTGGTTTATTTTTGGAGGACTCGCTATGAATCTGGTCTCTTTCTCAATACGCACAAAAGGAGCGCACAACTTTGTCCGCCGCCTGCGCACTGTCTTTACGCGCTTCGGTTTCTCGGATGGTGTGACGCGACGTTCGCTCTTTGCTCTGCTTCAGGCACTTCAGCCATATCAGACTGCCCCGACATTTTTCATTCCGGCTGTTGTGCTGAATCGACACCCCAAGCTGATCGCCGAGATTGCTCGGCGGGGTGCAGAGATCGGCATTCATGGCCATGTACATAACGATTACCGCACCCTTAACGCGGACCAACAATACACACAAACGCAGCAAGCAATTGCGATCTTTAACCAGACGCAGATCGACTATGCTGGTTTTCGCAATCCCTATCTGGGCTGGAATGAGGAATCTCTCGATGTTTTTCGCCAGCTTGGTTTCCACTATGAGAGCAATGAAGCGGTCTTACACGATGTGATAGATCTCGACGATTTTTCACCATTGCTCCAAAGCGGCTTCACAAAATCGCTGGCACTCTTCCAAGCCATCCCCTGCACCGCATACACGTTACGTCCGCATTTCGAGGAAGAACTACTACGCATTCCCACCAGCATTCCCGACGATGAGATACTCTTTGACCGCCTGCGCATTACCAATCCACAGCAAGTTGGAGACATCTGGAGCCAGGTCATGCAGCATGTGTACGCCCAACAAGGGATCTATACACTGAATATCCACCCCGAACGTGGAATTCTCTGCAAACAGGCTCTAGAGAGCTTGCTGACGTATGCCAGTAGCCAAGCATTGCCTGTCTGGATCACACGCTTGGATGAGGTGGCGACTTGGTGGCGCGAACGGCGCGACTTCCGCTTGAGTGTGACACCACTGGACACGCAGCGCTGGCAAGTGCACGCAACCTGCACGCCACGCGCAACGATTTTAGGACGCCATCTCAGCGTTGAGCAGCACCCAACGCGCCCCTGGCCGGGTAATGAGCAACATATCGAGGCGCGGGAGTTTATCGTGCAAGCAGCACAATTTCCTTGTCTGGCCCTCTCACCACGCACACCTGTGGAAGTGGAAGATTTCCTCCACGAACAAGGCTATGGCGTCGTGACGGGTATCGCGGAAAACGCTCATACGGACTACGCCTGCTATCTCGATCTGCCAGATGGTCTGGGTCAAGAGCGCAAAGAGCAGATCCGCCTGCGCAGCGAACTAGTCCAGAAAATCGAAACTCTGGATGCCCCGCTGGTGCGCTTTGGACACTGGCCCTCTGGCCAACGAGCCGCGCTTGCCATCAGCGGCGATATCGATTCCGTGACCATCCAAGATTTCTTCTTGCGGATCGTCGAGGTGCACTAAGGGCATTCGCCTGAGTATATAAACCGATAGTTCAAACAGATATTCGAGAGAAAGAGCAGAGTATGGCGGGACGCGCATCCCACCGTACTCTGCTCTTTTGAGTCGAAGAAACTGGTCCCGCAAAAACCGCAATATCCAGCGAAACACCGCTTGCTTGTTGCAAGGAACAGTATACTGTTATATAGAGATAGAAAGATGGTGCATTGCTACAAAAGCAAGCAATTTGATGGAAGGGAATACTATTGCTATGAGTATGCCTGTTAAAAGAAAAGTATTGTTAGTGGTTGAAAACCGCCCGGTACCAGCAGATGTGCGTGTCTGGGCGGAAGCCAGAGCCTTGTACGAACAGGGCTTTGAAGTCAGCGTGATCGCTCCCAGTGGCGCGACAAGTGGCCGATCAACATATATCTGCCTGCAAGGTATCCATATCTATACGTATCCTCTTCCCAGTTACACCAATAGCTGTCTGGCCTACCTGTTAGAATATAGCCTCAGTATATTACAAACGTGGTGGCTCAGTCTGCGGGTTCTGCACCGACATGGCTTCGATGTGATTCATGCTGCAAACCCGCCTGATGTCTTCTTTCTCTTGCACTGGTTCTACTGCCTACTCGGCAAACGCTTTATCTTTGACCAGCATGACCTCGCGCCCGAAATCTTCCAGGTGAAGTTTGGGAAACGTTTCAAATTGCTATGGTACATACTTCTCTGGCTGGAACAGTGCTCATACCGTGCAGCAGCGTGTGTGCTCACAACCAACGAATCGCAGCGCGAGATAGCGATTACTCGCGGCCTGTGTGTGCGAGAGAAGGTCTTCGTTGTGCGCAATGGGCCACAACTGGAACGCCTGCAACGTGTACCAGCGGAGCTGGAACTCAAACGTGGGCGCCCTTATTTGCTCGTCTATCTGGGAGCCATGGAGATCCAGGACGGTATTGATTACGCTTTGCACGCGCTGCATGAGTTGGTGTATGTACACGGACGCCAGGATATCTCGCTAGCGCTGCTGGGAGATGGCGGCTACCTGCCAAAGTTGAAGCAACTGGCCCAGGAACTCTGTATCGAAAAGTTTGTCTTTTTCACCGGATGGGTAGGTGAGCAAGACATTATGCGTTATCTGAGCACCGCTGATATCGGCCTCTGCCCCGACCCACGTAACGGGCTGAATGAATTCTGTACGACGATCAAGAGTATGGAATACATGGCTATGAGCCTGCCTATTGTCGCCTTTGACTTGATCGAAACACGCTTCACCTGCCAGGACTCGGCGCTCTATGCCACACCAAACTCAATCCCCATATTTGCCAGGCAGGTTGCATACCTACTGGATGAACCAGCCTTGCGCCAGAGTATGGGACAACATGCTCGCACTCTGATCGAGGAGAGCTTGAATTGGGAGCACGACAAGCACAATCTGTGGCGTGCTTATGCCACACTCTTCCCTGAGATGAAAACGGTCAGTACTCCTGCTGGCGATTCGGTCAAACAGCAGGGCGAATATATCCTGACACATCAACGTTAATATTTCAACGCGTACATACAGATGCTAAATATATACCTGCGCCCTGCTATCAAAACAGGTTTGCAACTGCGTTCGCAACACAGTTCCTATAGCGTGCATTCTATCGTATGCTCACTACCTTTTGAAACAGGAATTCCTACAAACCACCAACATGTGGTCAGAGGTTACTACGATGCCAACATACAAAAAAAACTTCTGGAAAAGAAGTCTTCTTCTCCTGGCAATTCTGTTTTTGCTGATTGCCGGAGGAATTAGCGCCGTTAGTATTACGCACAGGCCGCATACACTCTGGACAATGCTGGCTTCACTCTATATAAAACCGCCCTCAGCAGCAGCAATTTCCGGCGGATTTACCACCTTGCCACCAGGGGCTACCTTGCCGAGCGAGCAGAATTGTACCTCGCGTATCCATCGTTTTTCTTGGGAACCACGGACCGATAACAACAAGGCAAATCAGAGTGTGCCGACAAAGGAGCAAATCGCGCTCTTAACTCCTTGGGACAAAACTATTGGTGTTGATCCCCAGGCGAATACCTTGCTCCAACAAATCACTGGCAACTTTACTGGTACCACGAATGAGATATTTCAGTGGGCTGCTTGTAAATGGGGCATGGACGAGAATATTGTACGAGCTGTAGCCATTGTCGAAACCAACTGGAATCAAAATAAGCAGAGCGATTACGCCACTAATCAAAGCTACTGCCCCTCTGGCACATGGGACGGTAAGGGCTGTTACCAGAGCTACGGCCTTCTTCAATTGAAATACCGTTATTTCGGGGGTACGTGGTCGATGAGCCGCGATGATACAGCATTCAATGTAGAATATGCGCTTGGGGTGATTCGCACCTGCTTTGAAGGTTGGACCACCTACTTAAACAATCGCACACCTTTAGCTGGCTACCCACATTATCAAGCAGGTGATCTCTGGGGATGCGTCGGCAGATGGTATAGCGGTAGTTGGTATAACCAAGGATCCATTACTTATATCCAAAAAGTCAAAACTGCTCTGGCTAACCAGGATTGGTTGCAACCCGGCTTTTAGCCAGGTGTCCTTACACAGGCCAGGAAATGCGCCCGTTATCCCCAGAGAGAAAGCACCGGGGTTGGCGGGCGCAGTATTCGCTCATGCAGCAAGCGCTGTATACCACTTATGTAACACCTGTATAGCTGGCTTGCCTACAAGGTCCAATCTTCCAACACCATTCCAGCCCCAGCAAAACACACCCTCAATATACTGGTCAGCAAAGATGTTGGTGAAGGCAGCATCATAGGCAGCCGCCTGATCTGCTGTATCCACAGGAGCGGAGCTTTGCGAAGCGTAGGGATTATAAAACGTATCGTACGTATCTCGATAACCAATCTCGCTAATGATCATCTTCTTCCCAATTTGCATGGAGAAAGAGTCAATCAGTTTCCCAACGTTATCTTTCCATAAACCAATCATTGCATTACTTGCAACATGTTCAGGGTGATCAACGATAGAGACATACTCCGAAACGCCTATCATAGAGAGCGCTGGATTTTTGAGCCAGTTTGCCGGAGGCTGATAGAGAGAACGCCACCAGTTCATGTCATACGTCAATGTACCCTTAAAAACGCTTTGAACATGTGTAATTAACTCATTCCAAAATGAGTCAGGTGCATTATGTTCCAACCATACAAGTTCAGTGCCAATAGACATCTGCTCGACGCCGTTTTCTTGCGCCACAGTCGCGTAGGGTTTTAACGTATTCCAATAGCTATCAAACCACGCTTGCTCCTGGCTTTGGGTGCTAAACTGGATAGTGCCTGCCCAGTCACCTGGCACATCCACCTTACTTAAGGGAACAAAAAAAACATGATAGCCGAGAGCATGCGCTCGACGTATCCCACTAGCAAAATCACTTAAATTCGGTGCATTGACGCCAGTTCCCACACTGGTGGAGTAAGATGTGGCCTGCGAGAACAGCGTAGGTATCTCTAACCAAGTCGAGCCTGTCTGGTTTTTGACCGTTTGGATACCATTCTGCCAAGTGCTATCGGTAGTTCCGTATGAATTCTGATTGAAGCGCGGATAGATCATACCTCGCTCCAAATCAGGACGAAGCAAGGCTGGCACGGTAGGAGTGGGTGAGACTACCAGGGATGGAGTTAAGGCACCGGGCGGCGTATGAGTAGCGGAAAGTACAGATGGTGGTTGATTACTAGCAGAACTGCAAGCAGAAAAGAAGCTGCTGAGTGAAATAATCAAACACAAAGATACTATTCTTCCTAAAGAGTAATGCGATCTCGTTTGTTGAAAAAGATACATTGAGATACCTCCTGCCAGATTTTACAGTAGATATTCGTAGACTGTGCCTTCTATGACGGACCGTAAAAAGGGAAGTAACGGTTTCGATAAGCATGTTTCTGAATGTGTACACGCTTCCCTCTTTCAAAACAGGTTCGCAACTTCTCTCACAACCACCTTCATAGGGCACACATTCTATCGTAGGTGCAGTAATTGGTGTTAAAAATAGTGGAGTTGGAGACATGAATGAAATCTTTCTCACCATTGGCGTATTTCAGTCCTGCTAAGCGAAAGATCGCAATTAGCCTGATAAGTATTTTGCTTTTGGGCACAATCATAACCTTTACGGTGTTTACAGCAAACAAACTTCTCATACCTTCAAAATCAGTGACAGTCTTACCGCCAGGAGTAACTGTGCCAAGTGACCAGGATTGTACCGCCCGTGTGCACCGTTCTACGCAGGAACCACGACCAAATAACACAGTGGCGAATCAAAGCGTACCAACGCAGCAGCAAATCGCGCAATTAGCACCATGGAATGAAAGTATCGGTATTGATCCAAAAGCTGATGCGCTGCGCAAAGACATTACTGGTAACTTTACTGGCACAACAGATGAGATACTTCAGTGGGTCGCGTGCAAATGGAGCATAGACGCAGATATTGTGCGAGCTGAGGCCGTCGTAGAATCTCACTGGCGTCAAAACCAACGTGGCGATTACACAACCAGGATGAGTGCCTGCCCTCCAGGGAGTTGGGATGGCAAAGGCTGTTATCAGAGCTACAGTATTCTGCAAATAAAATATATTTATAATCAGAGCGCGTGGCCAATGAGCCGCGATAACACAGCATTCAGTGCTGAATATGTCTATGGAGTTATTCGCGCGTGTTTTGAAGGTTGGACTACCTACTTAAAAGCTCGCACACCTGTAGCTGGCTACCCACATTATCAGGCAGGCGATCTCTGGGGGTGCTTGGGTAGGTGGTATAGCGGCGGTTGGTATGACCAGGGGGCCGTCAACTATATCCAGAAAGTCAAAACTGCGCTGGCTGAGAAAGCCTGGCTGCGGCCCGGTTTTTAAGATCCGTGAACGAAGTGGCGCATCCGCACCTAGTGAGAACATTTGGAAAGAAACAGAGGAAATATATGGCAAAAACACGGAAAGTACTCATGCTAGTAGAGAATGTGCCCGCACCTGCGGATCGTCGTGTCTGGCCGGAGGCTATTGTCTTACGGGATAATGGCTACCAAGTGAGTATCATCAGTCCAAAAGGGACGACAAATCAACACGAATCGTACATCTGCATTGACGGTATCCATATTTATCGGTATCGTCTCCCGACTCTTGAAAAGAAGTATATCGGCCATATTGTGGAATACAGTGTGGCCTTGCTGATGACGTTTTGCTTGAGCATAAAAGTATTCTTCCAGCGTGGTTTTGATGTGATTCATACGGCTAATCCTCCCGATATCTTCTTTCTGATTGGGCTGTTCTATCGCTTGTTGGGGAAGAAATTCGTCTTTGACCAACATGATCTGTCGCCAGAGTTGTTCCAGGTCATTTTCAAGAAACGTGCGCAATGGCTTTACAAGGTGATGCGTTTCTTTGAGAAATGCAGCTACAAGGTAGCGAACGTGGTGATCACTAGCAACGAGTCCCAAAAAAGATTTGCTATTGAACGCGGACATTGCCAGCCAGGGCGAGTATTTGTGGTCCGCAATGGACCCAATTTGCAGGAATGGAAAGCAGTTGAGCCTAATCTCCAACTGAAAGATGGCCGTCCATTCCTGCTTGGTTATATAGGCATTATGGGCGTGCAAGATGGCGTTGAATACACGCTGTACGCTCTACACGAACTTATATATAAGCGGGGGCGACAAGATGTATCTCTGGCTCTCATCGGTCAAGGGAGTAGTTTCAAGACTCTACGTAGCCTTGCTTGCGAGCTAAAAATAGATGCGTACACACATTTTACTGGAATAGTGCCACATGAAGAAGTCCCACGCTACCTGGCAGCCATTGATATTGGCCTCATCCCCGACCCACAAAACGGGGTAAACGAATTTAGCACTATGCTCAAAACCATGGATTATATGGCGGCTCGTAAGCCCATTCTCGCTTTTGATCTCGCAGAAACACGCTTTACCGCGCAAGAGGCGGCCCTCTATGCGAAGCCAAATGTCATCGAAGATTTTGCGGACAAAATCGAGCAACTCCTCGCCGATGAGGAGATGCGTACCAGATTGGGAGAGTTTGGTCGCCGCCGCCTTGAAGAAGAGCTAAGCTGGGAGCATACCAGTAAAAACCTCATGTATGCCTACAATATGCTCTTTCCGTAGGCTTGCTCCTTGATATACCTATGGCGGTTTGTTATGCAGAAAGGATGCGGGTCTGGCCACTACTGGTCCAGACCCGCATCCTTTCTCTACATGTTTTGCGAGTTGCCGCAAGCAGTGAGGAATCGCCAACTAGGTATGCGCATAGACTTCAGCAAGCATAGCATTAGCCCATTGCTGCCGATACGCACCAAATCCCTCCTGCGTTGGATGAACATTGTCAGAAGAAATCAAGTCCTGATGGCTCTGGAAAAAAGTCCACAGGTCTGGACCGTGAATAATCTGAGGAAATGCGGCATACAAGGCGTCGATTTTGGCATTTAAATTTGGTACACATCGCTGAAGTTTGGCGCTTCTGCCCCAGGGTATATGAGGCACCACCGGGGTTTTACCTGCCTGGAGCACATCCTGCACCATAGTGACGTAATTGTTGTAGAACTTGGTAGAATTGACACAACCGAGTGCATCGTTTGTGCCATAGTCGAGTCCAACATATTTTCCAGGGAACAGGCCGAGCCAGGTATTCAGGTATTTCACACCATCGATACTGCTCAAGTAACCGATTCCACCAGATTCTTGCGCCGGGTAATAATTGGGGAATGCCGTGTTAATAAGCTGTGCGAAGGATGCTACTCCATTGAGGGTCTGATGACCCATCGCACCAGCGGTGATAGAATCGCCGAAGAAGATCCAATCATCCTGGAGAGCAGCATTGGCGTCATACACATCCATATTGATACTAGCATCCTCATTTTGTGCAGAACCATCAATAGCGGTAATGTTGATACGTATCCAGTTATAGCTTGTCATATCAACAACATGCTGACGTGAGTGATAATGGTTCCCTCGCACTGTGGCCAAAGTGACCCACCCTGTTGCTGAGGGCTGATCTCCTCCGGCCGCTACGTTGGCATCAATCGTATAATCCTGTGGCATATTATACGCAGCGTAGTTAATAATGGTATGATCATAATTACCTGTCCCATTGTACCAGACAACAAGTAGCTTGCTCCGTTGTGCAGCAGGAACACGAGAAAGATCATATGCCAACCAGATCGGTGTGCCTCGTGACCTCCAGGATGTATCATAGTGATCAGCGTTCGCATTCGATGTTGAATATGCACTAGAAGATGCAAAAGCAGGCACATTACGGCTAACAAGTGGTCCTATTTGCTTATATGCTTGGCTAGGCAGGATGTTAGGCACAAACGGAGGTAATTGATTCGAACTCCGCTTCGCCAGGATGGTCCAGCCAGAGAGCAGAACAATGAGCAAAACGAGGGTGCTGAGAGCAAATCTGACGACGAAACGTTTTTTCATAGATAACCCCACGATTGTTTTCTAAGAGAAGCATCCACTGGGAACGCATTGATACATGTTAACCTAAATACCCGTTCCACCCTCCAGACACTCCGCTCCCTTTGGTATTGTACGAGCTAGCCTTACTCCGGTAAACTATTTACAGCGTGACTCACCAGGAGGGAGAGTAATTTCTCCAGTTTTGGTTGCCTAGCTGCAATATATTTTGCACGCAATATTTCAGCTTTTTTCACATAGGCTGCGTGCTCATTCAGCAATATTTCTACAGCTTGAGCGATATCTTCAGGTGTATTCTCCACCAGGAGAAACCCATCTGAAAACCATCGCCTCTGTTCTGGCAGGTCCGAAACGATACTTGGTTTGGCCAAAGAGAGCGCTTCAAACGCTCCACAACTCAATGTGGTAATCATTGTCGCTAAAATCATGATACCCCGAACATTATGCAAAAGCCCATTGTAGGTACTGCCTCGCAGAAAGCCTGTCAAAACAATGTTCTCCGGCTTGCTTGCAAGTAACTCACTTGTCATGCCTGCCGTATCGCCAGTCACGTAGAAAGTCACATCTGGAGTTAAACGCGCTGCTTTAAAAATTGTCCCTGCTGGTTCATCGTGCGCAAAGGCGCTAATGACTGCAATACTCTTTCCGCTCTGGACAGGTACTTCGTTTGAATATGAGCTTAAATCTGGCAATCCATCAGGTAAAAAAATGTAGTTGGCCTGCCATTGAGCGAGATATTTCTGAGCATCTTCGTTACAGAGCAATGAAACAACAGCGTTGTGTGCCAACCAGCGCAAGAGTGGAAAGGCCCACCGCCAGCGACGATTATAAAAGGTACTGGGGTGACAATCCAGAATGTACGAGACTTGTTTCCTGCCACGCAGTTTGCACCAAAGTGCCACAGCCAGAGGCGCGAATATCGGCGGCGATTGCACAATCACAAAAGCTGGACGCTCCTGCTCAAGTAAACGCCAGGTTTTCCAGCACTGAACAAGGTAACGCAATGGATTGAGCCAGAACGTTCTCAGACGAGGCTCATAGATAAAGACAAGTTTCGCTTGTAATTCTCTTGAAACTGTTTCAGCTCGTCGCGCATAGGTATACCAGACAATATAGAGGATTTTATTGTTCATACAGGATTTGACTCCATTTCTGCAACTGCTTGTAATAAGTATTTTCCACACTGTTTCCAGCTATAGGTTGTTTCAACCAGTGCTCTCCCCGCGCATCCAAATGATCTGCGCTTTTCGGGCTGCTGCAATAGTTCGATGACTGCCTCTGCGAAGGCTTCTGGCTGATCTGCGACCAGCAAATGCTGCCCAGCCTCAACTGCCAGTCCTTCACAGCCAATGCTACTGGCAACTACTGCTTTCTGCATAGAGAAGGCTTCAAGAATTTTTAGGCGGGTACCACTGCCTATACGGAGCGGCGCAATCGCCAATGATGCCGTGGCAAGGTATGGCCGCGTATCTGGGACCTCGCCTGTGACAGTAACACCGGGTAGGTTTGCTAATTGCAGAACCTCTGCCATAGGATTCTTGCCAACAATCTGCCATGTCGCCGTCGGGATACGAGCCCGAATCAGAGGCCAGCAATGATGCGCAAAAAAGCGTACTGCATCCACGTTCGGATAATACCCCATAGCACCTGTAAAGACGATGCTATTTTCTACTTCCTGGCTTACATCCGCTGGTAGGAAATTTGTGCTATCAACACCGTTGGGGACAACCACAAAGTTGTTCGTGGGCAACAACTGTTGCATAATTATTTGCTCGCGTTCGCTGGTCATAAGTATAACGTTTGCTCTGCGGCAACGCTCGATTTCAGCAAACTTAAGCAAATGCCCCTCCAACCAATTATACCATTTGCGCAGAAAAGCTTTTTCCTGCTGGTAGGTGCGCAAGCGCAGTTCAAATTCGATATTGTGCTCATCGAGCATTACTATCACGTTTTCAGGAAGTCGATAGTTTGCGATATACATGCTTTCATACAGAACTGCGTCAAAGTGATATGTAGCAAAAAGCACATCGAGTGCCTGCTGAACCTCCGGGAAAATAAACGTTTGAAGCACATGTGGTACTCCACGCAGAAGACCCAACACCTGTTTCCAGCGTTTAGGAGAGTTGGCATATATAGCGATTATCTGCACATTCTCGGTAAAACCTGACAACAAAGAGAGATGGTCAGGTGAGATCTTCTCTGTATCGTTTTCCAGCGCGAGCAAAGACACATGATGATAACTGGCCAGGGTTTTCAGCAGATGAAAGTTGCGTGTGTTCTGTCCGCTGGTTGGAGTAGGGAACAGGGGCGACACCATCAGAATATTCATGCCACAGCCTCATCTTTATCGATCTTGGGGAGCTTCATCAGAATACCTGCTAACAGTCCAACGTAAATCACATTACGGTAAAAGAACAGTTGATAATCGGCAAAGGCCACGATAATCTCCATAATGATCATAGCGACCACATAGATAGCTATCAGCTTCAGGTATTTATCCTGCAGTTGGCGTGCATAGATACATCCTCGCACAATAATGAAACCAAAAAGATTCCAGAGAGCCAAGTAGCCGATAGGCCCAAGCCTCATCCATACCCAGTAGATGCTATTATGCGGGACATATGTGTAAATGGGGTCCAGAGCCGAAATATCTGGCAGGAGAACTGGTTCCAGAAATGGTTTGCCGAAACCAAGCCCCATAGGGTTTAATTTCACGGTATATCTCAAGTCATAGTTTTCAACGTCACGGTATAAATTTGAGGCTGCCACGCTTGCATCAGCATGAAAAACGGACACAATGGCGCGTGCAGGTGAGCTGAATCCTCCCTGGCCATTGTAGAATGCAGCAACATAAGCACCACCAAATAGAAGAGTGACAACCAGAATCGTGACCAAGAATTTCCGTGCCTCTGGCTTGATTGCGAAAATAAGTGCCCAGGCCACTAGCAACCCTATTAAGAGCGCCACAAAATCTGCACGTCGGTTATTTGCAACCAATGAAAGGAGCAAAAAAGGCGTGATAAGCAGGGAAGCATATAGTTGCGGTTTGTGCTTGTAATATAAGCTAAATAACGTAATAAGCAGAAGAATGGCTATCCAGAAATATGATTCTTCGTGGGACATAATTTGATGATTAGCTGCCAGATCGCCATGAATGACAAACGCATACACATAGACTCCCTCTAAGGCTTTGAGGCCCGCGCAAAGGATGATAAACCAGAAGAAGGTGCGGAGATGCTTCTTCGAGCAAATCAGATTGTAAGCTAAGAGATATCCCAGAAACAGATACCAGAAGGAGCGGACTTCATTGACAAGAATTTTGACATCCCCCCCCGTGGTTAGTCCATGGACTACCCCCCATCCTACACAGAGCAAGAAAAAGAGATAGGGGAGGAGCAATTCTCCTCCTTGCAGCCATTTTTCGCGTTTCAGAAGGCGCTGAATGATGAAGGCTACGAGAACGAGAAGCAGAAAAAAACCGATAGGTCGATCTGGCAGTCCTTCGAGAGCCGGAGGCCAATAGAACACATAGACCTTGGAGAAGCTGCCCAAGATAGCGAGTGGATTCTGCTCGATCAGCAGGGTACAGCCGAGTCCAATAAAGAAGCCAAAAAGTGGCCATCTGACAACAATGGCAACCAGCAATAGAAGGCCCACTATTGCAAAAACGAGGCCAAAGCCAAGAATTGTACCACCTATGGTCATAAGTGATACAAGACAGAGTACGCTAATGAATATCATCATAAACAGAAGGAAATCACTCCGTTTACGATGGAGCAGCAACGCGGGAACCGTCTGCCAATCTTTCGTGGCTAGTGGTGATTGGACATCCATAGTACACTTACCTCCAAGTGATATACACTGCTATACCGACAGCAACGATAAACACCAACCAGCGGGTTCTTTTATCGAATTTGCGGGAGAATAACCCGATACACATAAAAATTGCAAGTAAGGCAGAAATTAATTGCATGAATGTCTCCTAGAGAAGTTGCTGTATCCAACGTGGAATATGACTATTCCTCTGGTTCAGAATAATCCCGTGAAGAGACGAATGCTCTTTCAGTTGCATGCACGTCTCTGCCAGCACATTCGCGGGAACGGCTTCGCTTCGCACAACAACAACAACCGTCTCTGCCAAACTTGCTGCCAATGAGCCGTAGCTGGAGGTAATCACGGGTGGAAGATCAAGGATAAAAAGCTCATTTGTACGTCCAAACATTTTCGCAAAACCGTGCTGTCGTGCTCGTTTTATTAATTTCACCGCGTCTTGCATGCCGTCACCAGCGGGTATAATTGTCAGGTTATCATTAACCTGGTAACGAATCGCGCTTTCCTGGCAGGTACCACGTAACCATTCTGCTAGTCCCGGCGTCGCAGGTATGTCAAAGTGTTCATGTAACGTAGGATGTTCCCAGTTGCATTCAATAAGTGTCACTGGTTCAATGCTGTCTTGAGCCAAAACCTGGGCAGTGACCAAAGCCAGAAATGATTTACCTTCACCTCCCATAGAACTGGTAAAGCCTAAACTACGCACAGGATGAGATTCGCGGGAAAAAAGTGATAAGCAAAGTTGTCGACATTGTTCCAGCAATGAGCGGGCAATTGCAGTTTCTTGTACAGTAACTTTGCCAGATCCAGCTACCATCTTTTCCGAAACCCTTTTGGGGTAATGCGCTGGCCCAGGAACTGGTGTCTCTATTATTTTTTGCAATTCTTTTGGCTGAACTGCCTGTATTTTAGCTGATGACGGGACCGATTGTAACTTGACTGTTGGGTACACTTCCATATTATCAATCGGCAAACCATTCGTGTCTAGCCCATTTTTCTGCATAAAGGTGCTCTCTGTAGGTATTTTTTCGTTCTTCTCGGACATACATTATTCCTCTCTATCGAGTACCATAACCATTGGCAGAACTCTTACTGCTAATGGCCAATGGTTGGTTCGTTGTGCCACGCACGACAACGAGTGATACCAATGCTGGCTTCAAATGTGGTAATTGCATAACAACAGGAACTCCCAGACTATCCCCTTGGAGATCGTAGGTTGAATAGATTGTACGATCTCGCCGTGCCAGGATAACAAGGAAAAGGACGCTGGCCAGAAGAGCAACTCCCAGACCGCCACTACCACCAACGAGGTAGTCTTTTATACGTGATTGAGGACGTACCGCTACCAGAGGCTGGTCGATGACAGTCACGTCATTACCCAGAGTCAGCAAGGATTGTCTGAGCTTATCAAGGGAAGATTGGATGTTGTTCACATTGTCCTCAGCTTGCACTCTGACCGTGTCAAGCTGTGCATATTGTGGATCGGACGATAATGGCACCTTCCCATTTATCAGGTTAGGATGTGCTTGTAGATATTGGTTTTCTGCCGCAACAGCCGTATTGTCGTTCTTCTGCGCCTGTTGGAGATCGAACTGGTAGCTTGTCAGGAGGTTGTTTCCCTCGAGTTTAGAAATCGCCAAACTTTGTGTTTCAAACTGCGTAATGACTGCCTGGATTATTTTTTGAGCTACCTGCGGATTGCGATTTGAGTAGGTAATCTGAAATAAGTTGGTGCTTTGATCGGCGGCCACGACATTTTTGGAAATCTCACTCACGATGGCATCCTGAAGCTGTTGTGGATCATTGAGCACACTAGCGCTAAGATGTAATGTGGGAACAAAATCAATCCCGTTAACCACAGATTGCACGAACGTGCGTGTCTGAAGTAATCCATTGAGAGCAGTAGACTGAGTCATGGCTGGCGTCGCAGTCAGATTGCCCTCAACTCCGGTCGCACCAATAACTTGATAACGCTGCAAGGCCCAGAGCGACGCCGTTGACTGATATTTTTTGGGGATTGTCACGTACGCAACAGCTACGCCTATCAATGGAAGCAACACAAGCAATGTAAGCAGTTGGAAAAGGTGACGAAATAGGGCCTCAAGAGTTCGCCTCATAATATGGACCTAACCTTTCAATAGATACAAAGAAGAAAAACCTTCCCGATTATTAGAGATCACAAGCTAAGAACAGTGACCAGAGGGAGAGCGATCAAACTACGCTTAAGTATACAACTGGTCTGTAGAGGAATAGGTTTTCGCTAGCATTGAAATCGTGTAAATAACTCCTTCACTGGTGCACAAAACAACACATAGGAGAGCGATCTGAAAAAGGAGCAGAAGGATCTCAATAGCTCCTCTATTCAAAAAGTTGATAGGTAAGTGGAGGAGAAAATTTCTGGACATCACGCTGCTTCACCACTTTGGCTGGTACACCACCAGCAATTGCATAGGGAGGAACATCACGCGTGACCATCGCGCCCGCCATAATAATGGCCCCCTCTCCAATCGTCACACCGGGCAAAATGGTCGCACGCATACCTATCCATACGTTATCACCAATGATAATGGGCTTATAGAACACGGAAAACAGAGGGTCATTGATATCATGCGAACCAGTGACTAACCAGGTTCCAGCCGAAATACTGACATGCTCCCCAATCACCAACCCACCGGTTGTATACAGCAAACAACCCTGATTAATGACTGTTCCGTTGCCAATAGAGACTTTTTGTCCACTGCTCCTCGCTCCCGCCATTTGCACAAACTGGCCCATCAGAATGAAAACGTCTGACCCAATACGCCAGCCAAGGACGCGGCGATACCAAGCACGCCGAAATGTATACGATGGAATGTGGCTGATCAGATGATTTGTGGCATATCTGATAAGTGCTGCTGCTATCTTTCTCATGTTACTCTCTCACTACCTCAGGCTGAGTTTCTCGGCTCTGTACTGTGGGTACTTTCCTAGTCTTCACCGCAGATATCTCAAGAGTGGGATCATCATCTTCTAAAATCATCTTAGGTCGAGCTTTCCTGATCTTCACCACAGGCAAAAGCAGAGTGATATCATCATCCCTTTCTGCCACAAGCGCCTCAAGTCGAACTGTCCTAGCATTCACGATAGACAAATGATAATCTGTGGTTTGCCCATAGACAGCAGGTAAATAAGGATTCGTAATCTGATCGTATATATTCTCATCAACGATATTTGCCAATAGTTCGACGGAAATACCTTTTTTCTTCCCTTTGTTCTTGACCGCCTTCAAAAGAAATTGCATATCTTCTCGCGGTATCGTTCGTAAAAGGAATGCGCTACCAGCATAGGCGAGGAACGCTACGGGTGTAATGAACAAAATTGACAACGATCTCAACAGGTATATCGCTGCGGCCATAACCAGAGCGGAAACAAGCGCTTTAGAAGCTACCCTTATACTCTTTCCTGGCAACAATTGTTTTTGTATAATCACCATAGAGGTACATAGAAGGAGTAATTCTGTCAAAGAGGTAACGAGGGCTGCTCCAACTTGTTTATATAAAGGGATAAGCAGCAGATTCGTACCAAGGTTGAACACAAGGGCAATTGCTGCCATCAAAGGGATTTTCTTCTCGCCTTTCGTGCTTACGATGATACTGCTAAGAAGGGTATTGATGTACAGAAAAACAAGACCAGGTGCCAGGGCTTGAAGAACGGGAATGGAATTGGCAAACTCGGCTCGATGATAGAGGAAGCCGATAATATTGGGCGCACCGACGATCATAAGCGTGGCAATGGGAATGGAACAGATGAGTAAGAGATTCATACTTTTTTCTATGGCCAGCTTCAGAGTTGACTGAGAGCGAGCGTTTGTAGAAAGTTTCGCAAAAATCGGGTACATAATAGCATTGATAATAAGATTGGGAACAAAGAGCAGGGTATCAAACAGACGATATCCGGCACCATACCACCCAACTACGGCGGTATTGGCCATTAAAGAGAGCAAAACCGTATCTATTCTATAATAGATAACTCCCAGTATTCCATACGCGACAAAGGGGATGCTGCTCCGAAAAAGATCGATGATAATGACTCTATCAAACGTTAGACGCCAGCCTGTGAGACGAAAAAACCACAAGGCGACCCAGATACCATCAATAATCGATCCCCCCAGCAATACAAAAGCCATTGTCTGCACTGACGCACCATTTTTAAGTAGAATAAACCCCACCACAGCATCCAATCCCTTCTCAATCATCATACCGACAGAAGGAAAGACTGTCCGTGAAAAAGCATAGTGCAACGCAGCAAAGGTGCTCACTACTGATCCCACCATCAAATTGACACCACAGATTGCAACCAAATCCCACTGTTCCTGGCTATAACCGAGTCCCTTTGCAGTGAGCAGAATACCACCATACAACGTTATCCACAATGTCATCTTAATGAGTAAGGTGTTCCACAAATATGCATGAGCTTTTTCTGGGTCCGTCGCAACATCACGGGTGAGCTGCTGATTGAAACCAAACTCAACAGGGAAACCTATCAGCCCAACAAACATAGTTGCGAAATAAAGTTCACCAAATTTGACATCGCCCAGAAACCTTCCATAAGCAATAGTTAAACCTAAGGTTGATGTCCATGTCACAAGTTGACCAACGAGAGATATTAGCGTGTTGTTAATGATTTTACGGAGCTCACTCATGCAATTTGCTTTCTTACCTGTAATCTATAGTTATACCGCGTTTATAAAACTGATACTGGAACCTATGGCGATTACTTATCTGTAGCTTACAATAGCAGTCTTCATTGACGAAATACGTGTCCATCCAGGTGGAGAATCGATAGACTTTCACTCGTCAAAGTATAAAAACGAAGCGACGACATTGGAAGCTGCCCATAGAGCAAAACGGTAGAGGCACAACTATAGTTATACAGAAATCACTCTTTTTTCCCTAAACCAGCATCGATTCTTTACCTCCATCACCATCGTTTTGCTAAAGGAACCATGGTACCCTAGTACAGTAGCAAAATATGCTGGCTAAACTTCAGCATTGGCACGCTTCGCTAGCAAAACTGGAGATCTCCATTCTGCACAAACAAATAGTACAGGTATAAAAAGCACAAAGGGGCGGTTTAATGGCTCAGGTAATTCTGGTTGACTCTGGTTTGCAAGATTTTCTTGCCACGCACGCCAGCAACGATTTCTATTACGATCCAGCTTGGCTCAATTTAATCACATCTCTCTATGGTTATACACTTATCCCACTCACTACTACCGATAGCAGCGGGCGCATCACTGGCTTTCTGCCACTCTGCTCAGTACAGAGCATACTAACTGGACGCCGCCTAGTCTCCCTGCCCTTCTCCGATTCCTGTCCACTCCTGGCCGAGGACGAGGCGAGCGCTAATGACTTAGTTGACCAAGCTGTCCAACTGGCACGCCAGAAACAGGTGCGCTATCTCGAACTGCGCACTGGTCAGCATGAGACACTAGCTCAGCGCACCGATCTCGTTACCGCGAATCTCTATGCGAGTTGGCTGATCCAACTTAGTTCTGATCCCGATACCGTCCACAAGCACCTCCATCAAGGAGCACGCCGCAAAATCAAAAAAGCACGCACTCAGGGCGTGCAGATACGCATTGCAGAGCGGCGCGAAGATATGCTGGAATATTACCGTCTGCACCTACTCACACGCAGCAAAAAGCATGGTATGCCCGCGCAACCGCTCGCATTTTTCTTACGCCTATGGGATGCCTTTGCACCCAGCGGCCAGATTCATCTCGAACTGGCTGAGTACGAGGGCAAGGCTGTAGCTGCACATATTACAGCATTTTATGGCAAAACGGCGCGTTATATGTACGGCGCTTCAGACGAACGCTACCACGACCTTGGAGCTGGCTATTTGCTAACCTGGGAAGAGATCACCTGGGGCTGTCAGCATGGCTATCAGCAACTCGACCTTGGCCGCACCGCCTACGCCAACCCTGGCCTGATGCAGTACAAACGAAGTTGGGGTGCGAGCGAAGAACCCAGCCCCTACTACTACTATCCAGCCATTCAAGGTCTCGCGGCGACCCCCGAAAGCAGCAGAAAATACCAGCTATTAACCAACTACTGGAAACGTCTACCACTGCAAGTTTCTGGCCCACTGGGGGGGTTGCTCTACCGCCATTTGGGATAAGCCTCAAAAGAATTGTTGTTGAACGATGATGGAAAGGGATGTACGATGAGTAAAAAGCGATCTCCACGTTTTCGAGATATCTGGGTAAATCAGACGGAGTTAGGGCACCATTTTGGGATGAGCGCGATTGTGATGGACAAAAAACCACGCGAAATCGGACTGCGCACTGAACAAAAAGAACCAGCAGAGCACGCGATAAACAACGGCTATTGCCAATTTACTCCCATGAAAGATGGCACACCTTTTTATCCGGAATAAAAAGAAGGTTGCCGCATTGTTACGCGAAAGTGGCATGAGCCAACTTAGCCCGCAAGAAGTTGATGCACGAGAAACCGCACAGATGCTTATCGATCTCAATCGCCAAGCTGAGGAAACAGGCATTGATAAGATTCTCTATTTTGCAGTGGATGAGATCTCTAAACGCGACTACCCTCTCATAGACCGCTTCTTGAAAGAGTTGGGGTCAGCACTACGGCTGGGAGAAGATGAGATTATGGGCAAAAGCGACGACCAGCAAGCAGGGAAATGAGATTGACCAGCTTCGGTGCCTTTACCGAAGCTGGTCAATCTCAAACGAGCGATGGTCTTTATTCTTTGCCTATTAATGAGTTATGTCGCAGACTTCTCCATCTGTTTAAGTTTTGGATTGACCAGAATCGAGAGAGTTGCGGCTAGGTAGATTGCACCCATTACTGCCAACGTGGCACGCAGACCGATCCAGGTCACGACAAAGCCGCTTGCAAATGTGCCCAGGGGTATTCCAGCCATCACGCCTGCTCCCAACAACCCGAAGACACGCGCACGCATCTCCGGAGGTATGCGCTCCTGCACGACTGTGTCGATCAGGGAATTGATCGGACCAATAGCTAGACCGCCCAACATATACCAGATCAGCATAAATGGGAAATTGCCAGTTAAGAGAACCCAAAAGCGCAGTGCACCACCAATCGTAAAAGCAATACCAAAGGTCAGGCGGCGTGGGAAGTGATGGCCGATAATACCAAAAATGACTGTACCCACAAAGGCCATGCCGCCCGAAGCTGCGATAAGGATGCCGTAAGGGAGTGCGCTATGAAACGTTTGCAGCATATACGCTGGCGAGATCACCACAAAATTCGCATTGTCCAGCATGTTCGTAACCATAATCACAAGAATAATGGTGAGAAGAACCACATCTCGCCATACAAAGCGTAACCCTTCTCCAAGCTCTGCAAAGTAGCCGCGTTTTGGTTCTTCGCTCTCTGCTTCTTTGCGATACTGTGCGATTGCGGGTACGAATAGCCCAATCATCAACGCGGAGAAGGCGAACGAGGCTGCGTCCAGCCAAAGCAAATTACGTGTGCCAATCACCACGATCAGCACCCCGGCTAGCGGTGCGCCAAAGAAACGCGAGATGCGTGTTGCACCATCACTCCATGCATTCGCTCGTTCCAGCCGCATACCCGCGAGCGGTGCTAGCTCTGGCACCATCGCCGAGCGTGCAGTATCAGCCGGAGATCGCAGCAGTCCACCAATAAAAACGATAGTAAGCAATTGCCAAAAGGCCAGGCCAATCGTGTAAGAGAGCAGCGGAATGAGCATAATAGTGGTGCCACTGAGGATATCGCCAATCACGCTAGTACGTTTATAACCCAGCCGGTCCACCAGCGCACTCCCGAAAAATCCCGAAAGCACCATAGGGAGGGCCGAGCAGAACCCTGTGATCCCAGCCTGAATGACGCTGCCCGTAGTTAACAGAACAAACCAGGGAATGGCTAGCAAAGTCAGTATATCGCCAACTGCAGAAACCATGTTGCCAATGAAAAAGGCGTAGATGGACCACGCTGCCTTCTGGTGTGGCTCTTGCTCCGCCACAACTTGCGTGGTAACTTTCTGCGCTACATTCTCGCTCATTGACCACCTCCGTAGATCTTCAGCACCTCGTACGTCTCGTAGTCAGAGATAACTTCGAAACTGGCAATATCGTTCACGCTCTCAAAGCGCGTCACAATGGCGACCCGTCCCGCGAACTCGATGGTGCGATAGGGAAGTTGATGAATACGCGAGTGGGCACGTTGGAAATTTCTGCCCTCTGGCAGACACAGGACCAGCCCTTCCAGGCTGGTACAAGAAAAACTCAGACAATGATGGCAGACGATGCTGACCACGCGCTCGTTGCGATGGCAAGCCCATTTTGGAGAGTCCTTACTCAGCCAGGCTAACTCACGTATCTCAGCAGGTGTACTGAGCTTTGTCCATGTAGTCCGCCCACAGGTATCACATACGACTGAGCCATCGCGCAATCCTTGACGATAATAGTTATGACACCACTCGCCCAGACGCGCATAGGCGGGCTTGAATGCCTTCATGCCTTTGAGCACCGATACTCCCTCGTTCTTGCTCAACACCTCGTCGCCTGGACTACAAGCGGGACACTTGAGATAGAGCCAACCTATCTCAGACTGCTTTTTCCCCAGCAGACGATGTTTTCCGCAAATGTGACACCACAGTGAAGTTGTTTCCCATTCCTGAGCGGTTGCAGTTATATCATACGTCAGGATTTCTTGCTGCATGTCGCTTGTGAGCACCTTGCGCAGGGCTAACTTGCCACGCTGCAAGCGCATCGCAATCGCACTGGCGTTGATACCCAACTGTTCGGCGATCTCGGCCAGAGGTGATTCTTCGACGTAGCGTTTGACCAGCACAGACCTCGTTTCATCCGGCAACAGGGCCAAGGCGCGATCCAGCAGGTTGACCAACTCCCTACGTTCCAGTTCAATCTCCAGGTCAAACTCGTCGGCCACCAAATCCTCTAATGTGGTAGCGCCCTGATCCTCAACGTTGTGGGGCAACTCTAAACGATGAGCCTGGTCGCGTCCATGCTGACGTAGCCAGCGCAGGGAGACGTTGCGAGCAATCCCGGCGATCCATTGTGCTCGTTTGTCCTGCTCGCGCAGACCCTGCATATGTCGCCAAGCCAGGAATAACGTCTCTTGCGCCAGATCCTCGGCTATATCTTGGTTGCCCGTGAGCTTGCCACACAGACCAACCAGTCGCGTGCGTTCTTGAGGCGACAAAAATTCTTCGGCAATTCCGCTGATTTGATTTTCCATACCCTGTTCCTCACTTCTGTTTCAAGCGTATCTGGAAGTATGTCGCTTTTGGAAGCCGCCATATAACGCGAAAATGTGTCTATTCTGGATTTTGATTGCCCAACAATGCTAGTAGACCCTGCGCCAACGAGCCGCGCCAGCACAAATACGTGTACCGCCCCAAGCGTGCCCTGCGCTTCAACTTCACGCCAGAACACCTCCAGCACCTCGTGATGACCGTTTTCCAATGCCTCGCGCAGAAGAGCAATACGAGGACTTTCGAGTATTTCTGTTGGCATGTTTTTTCTCTACTTCCTGGCAAAATAGTGCGTAACATACATGTTTTGTAAATTTGGTAGTGTCTGCTAAACTCTATCACAGGAACCCATAAACGGCACGGTTCTGGGCCATCGCGAGGGTGTTGAGGGCGAATATCTGCTGACTTACGCGGAAGCCCGGCGCGAGATCTATTTGCCGTCGTATCACTGGGTGCTAACCCATAAACGTCAGGAGCAACTCAGTGCACTAAGGGACTTTCGAAAATTAAAACATCCGAGAAGTGATGGCGAGAAATGAGATGGGAGTCACGATTATCAATACCTCATTTACAGAAATGAACCGGATTCTCTTGCAAAAGGCATGCTGACCTGATAGA
>JBDTBU010000233.1:0-6863 GCA_039923935.1 Ktedonobacteraceae bacterium
ACAGCCATCTGGCCCTATGTCTAGACCTGTCGGCAGCAATTGGCCGCCACAGCCATCTGGCCCTATGTCTAGACCTGTCGGCAGCAATTGGCCGCCACAGCCATCTGGCCCTATGTCTAGACCTTCAGCGCCTGCGAATTTTTCAGGAACGCCAGCCTCACAGAAAAGTAGCCAACTCGTTTCAGCGCTCAAAAACGTCTGGCACAATATTCCTACGCTGTTTGTGCAACGATGGAAAACCTCGCAAACCAGTATCGCAGCTCAGTCACCAGATGAGCTACTGACACTCCGCGAAGATCGCCCGCTGCCGCTGAATACTTTGCGGCGAACGATGATACGCTGGGCCATCGTGATCGGGATTATCCTCATCCTCGCCCTGGCTATCATTCTAGTAAAAAATCATATGAGTTCCCAACAACCACCCATTCATCATGCTAAAAGCGGTTCTATCAACGTGCCTCTCCCTTCCTCAAGTCTAGCATATCTCAGATGAAACTCAACTGACCAGAAGGAATGCTGCGCGTCTTTGAGCAGCCGAGTGTGCACCGCATAGAGCACAGATCAGGCACCAATGCATCATCTGCTAGTATTGCATACGCTCATGCCCTTCAAGCCACCGGCTCAAGAGCAAACTCTCCATTAATGAGGCGACCCAGGACGTGTGTCTCATACACAATCGCCTGCAACTGTTCTGGGGTAATCGATTGCTTGCCATCGCAGAGAGCCGTGTTGGGATCGGAATGAACTTCGAGAATAAGACCTTCAGCGCCTGCGGCAATGCCTGCACGCGACATGGGAGCAATCAGTTCACGGCGTCCGGTGGCATGGCTAGGATCGACAATTACCGGTAGATGGGTCAGTTGATGGAGGAGCGGTACACAAGCTAAATCTAATACATTGCGGGTTTGTGGATCGAAGCTGCGCACACCGCGTTCACAAAGCATCACATTAGGATTGCCAGCGGCGATGATGTATTCCGCAGCCAGCAACCATTCCTCAATTGTTGCAGCTAAACCGCGTTTGAGCATGACTGGCTTGCGTTGCTGGCCTGCTGCACGCAAGAGAGGGAAATTCTGCATATTGCGTGCGCCGATCTGCAAAATGTCGGCATAATCTGCGACTGTCCCGACCAAATCTGGTTCCAGCACCTCAGTGATAATCGGCAAGCCAGTCACTTCACGCGCCTCGGCCAGCAGTTCAAGCCCCTCAACGCCTAGACCCTGGAACTGGTAAGGCGAGGTGCGCGGCTTGAAGGCTCCTCCACGGAGAATCTGTGCGCCCGCAGCCTTCACCGCACGAGCCGTAGTCAGCAATTGTTCGCGATTCTCAACGGCACAGGGACCGGCCATCACGACAGGCTCACCTGCACCAATCAGCACTGGCTGACACGCGTGGCTCTCGCCAACTGTGATAACCGTGTTTGCGGACTGGAAAGCGCGACTGACCAGCTTGTACGGTGTTTTAATCTCCAAAATTGCTGCCACGGCTGGCTGCTGACGCAAAGCGCCGAGCGCCGGAGCGTCGAGTGAGCTACTCTCCAGAGTAATCAGGTCTTGCTCACACACACGCATAACCGTCACAGGGCGCAGAGCACCTAGCATACGTCCTAGCGCTTCAATCAACTGCGCACGTTCATCACTTGTGGCCTGGGTATGAATGACAATGATCATCGGTTTAGTCCCTTCTAAAGATGCACTATTTCAACAAACAAAAAAGCAGAGGTGTGATCCTCTGCTTTCTCCAGCACGCTGGTGGTGCGTTTTTTGCTCAGCCCAAAGGGCCCACCATCATGCTGGAGGGCTAAACCAATAATAAAAGCTGTGTTGTGGTTGTCTTTGTTCGCTGAGCATAAAAATCAATCCTTACCTTTTCAGGCGTACGCTTCTCCGCTTGGGCAAATTTCTTTGGCCTCAGCAGAAAAGCTGGTTGTCTTTCTCTCTTGATTATAGCCAGTCCTGCAAGATGCTGTCAAGCCCCCATTTGCCACGGATAATATTGCATATTTCAATGCGTAAGAGTAAAATATCGGTGTTGAACAAAATAGCTGTGGAATTGGCGTAGCTAGGAGCACATGCTGATGAAAACGAGCATTATTGAGGTCGGTTTAGCCACTGATAAACTGGTTGAAATGCAACCAATCTTTGAGCAATGCCTGCTAGAGACGGGCGATCTGCTGATTGGCTGCCAGGTCTACGATGACCAGACCTTGCTGGTCGTACGTCTCTTTGGTGATAACTTACCAATGCACCTCAAAACACTGACCCCAGCCTATCGCAATAAGCAAGTGGACTCATTTCAGGTCGTGGCCTGTTATCTGTTCAAGGTGGTTTTCAAGCATGGTAGCTTTGAAGAGACGATGCGGCAATTTCCCCTACACATGGGCGAGTCCTGGTTTACCGCAATTCAGGGGCCAAACGCGGCGTATCTCTGCCTGAATGAGCCTCAACTGAGCCAAAAACAGATTACATGGCTAGCACAGGAAACCTCCATTGTTCAATGGACAAACGAATCGTAAACTCTGATTGCTTGCAATTTGATTGATTGTCAGATAAAATGATGCTACATGTGTGAGCAGTTCGCGAGTATATCGGGTCTCTGGGGATGGGAAATGTAGCCATTGATTTTGAACTGCGCGGTGCACAACCGAAAAAAAGTCTCATAGCGTTCCAGAGGAGGAGCCAAGCATGAGCGTTGAAACCCGCCGAGGTTCATTCCAATTTCCGACGGCCACAGGTAACATTGTACCATCGACCCAAGATGAAATGGATGCCGCAATCTCGGCCCTTCAGCAAAAGAAGCAGGACTGGGTCAAGGTCTCAGCTAGCGAGCGTGCCGCCATTATGGACGCGCTGATCCGCGATTTCGCCGCTCTTGCCCCACGCTGGGCTGCCGCAGGCATGCAAGCCAAAGGCATTAGCCAGGATGCACCGAGCATGGGCGAGGAATGGGCCGCAGGCGCGTGGCCTATCACGAAGCAGTTTCGCCAGACACGTCAAGCGTTGCTCGATATCGCAGCCAGTGGGCAGCCACGTATTCCCGGCCCAGTCACAACACGACCTGATGGGCAAGTCGTAGCCCAGGTATTTCCCCAATCAACCTACGACAAAATCTTTTTTGGTGGCGTCACTGCCGAAGTCTGGATGGAGCCGGGCGTCACCAAAGAGACGCTGGCCTCGACCCAGGCCACCATGTATCGCGACAAAAACCACGACGGCAAAGTAGCCCTGGTTCTTGGCGCTGGCAACGTAGCGAGTATTGGCCCGTTGGACATTATTTACAAGCTGTTTATGGAAGATCAGGTCGTCCTCTACAAAACCAACCCAGTCAACGCGTACCTCGGCCCCTTGATCCAGGAAGCGTTCCGTACCCTGATCGACATGGGCTACTTGCGTGTGGTCTATGGCGGTGCCGTTGAGGGCGCGTATCTGTGCAACCACGCTGACATCGATGAAGTTCACATCACCGGATCAGACAAAACCTTTGACGCGATTGTCTTTGGTCCTGGCTCTGAGGGCGCGAAACGCAAGGCTGAGCACACGCCACAACTCACCAAACGCATCACTGGCGAACTTGGCAATGTTAGCCCGGTCATCGTCGTGCCTGGCCCCTGGAGCCAGAGCGACCTGACCTACCAGGCTACACACATTGTCAGCATGCTCACCAATAATGCTGGCTTTAACTGCAACGCTACACGTATGGTAGTGCAGCACGCAGGTTGGAGCCAGCGCGGCGATCTGCTGCGTGAGGTGCGTGCAACATTGGCTAAGGTGCCTTTGCGTGACGCCTATTACCCAGGTGCGCACGAACGCCAACAAGCCTTTGTCGCAGCTCATCCCGATGCCGAAGAGTTTGGCACAGCCCAGGGCAAAGAACTGGCCTGGACCTTGATTACTGATGTTGACGCGCACCAGAACGATGATATCTGCTTCACCACTGAAGCCTTCTGTGGCCTCTTTGGCGAGACTGCACTAGAGGCCAATAGCGTCGTGGAGTACATTGATCGCGCTGTAGAATTCGCCAACGAGGGCATCTGGGGCACGCTCAACGTTACTATCCTGGTGCACCCAGCCTCGCTCAAAGACCCGCAAATTGCTGAAGCGCTAGACCGCGCAATAGCTAACCTGCGCTACGGTTCGATTGGCGTGAACTATTGGGCAGGCATCAGCTTCGCCCTCGGTACAACCACCTGGGGTGCCTTCCCAGGCCATCCGCTCTACGATATTAAATCCGGTACAGGCGTCGTTCACAACAGCCTGATGTTTGCGCGTCCGCAGAAAAGCATCCTGCGTGCGCCCTTCCGTGGCACACCTACGCCGCCGTGGTTTGTCTCGGAAACCGCCAAAGGCAACAAAGTCTTCCCCAAGATGGTCCAGTTTGAAGCAGCTCCCTCACCCTGGAAGGTGCCTGCATTGCTCAAAGCGGCTCTCTTAGGGTAAGTTCTGCTCGTAGCTATTAGAACAGGTAGAGAGGGTGAACAACGATTGTGTTGTTGTTCACCCTCTCTACCTGTTCTAATAGCTACTTATCTAAACACAACTCCAAGCTACAGAAAAATAGGGATTCCTCCTAATAGACAGGCGCGTCTAGCAGGCTTTATACTGCGAAGAGAGCTTTAGGCAGCACTGTTGTTCTTTGCTGAAAGGGGCAAGCCATTATGGTTCGATGGCAGCGATTTCTGAGATCCTGGCGACTCTCGCTCTTTGAAAAAGTCATCCTGGTCAACGCGCTCATGCTGATTGGAGAGGCGTTCGCCGGACTATGGGTGACCAGCCATAGCTTGGAAAGCCGCCATTATCTGATTGATACTGCGTTCATTGTCGGGGCGACGGCGTTGAGCCTGTGTCTCAATATTTTCCTCCTGCGGGCCAGTTTTCGACCACTGTTTAGCCTGCTCGCCACGATTCGTGCCATTAGCGTCGGCGAAACGGAAGTGCGAGCAACACATGTACCCACTGATACCGAGATCGGCGAACTCGCTCAGGCTTTCAATCACATGCTCGACCAACTGGAAAAGACGCGCTGCGAACAAGCCATGCTCATCCTGCAAGCACAAGAAGAGGAACGCCGCCGTGTGGCCCTGGAACTACATGATGAGAGTAGCCAGAATCTCACTGCCCTCCTGGTGCACACGGAAATCTTGCAGCAATCGCTCCAGGCACTTCCCGATGTCTCCCTGGCACCTGAAACGCGTGAGCAGATCCGCTCTGGACTTCAGTACTTGACGCAACTAACGCAGCGCACACTGGAAAGTCTGCGGATATTGGCACTCCAACTACGGCCTGCTGTGTTGGATGATCTGGGCCTGCACGCTGCGCTGCGTTGGCTGACTGAGGATTGCTGCGAGCGCCTGCATCTCAGCGTCGATCTCCAACTGAAAACGCCCGCCAGTTCAGTTAGCGAGAGAGTGTACCCGCAGGTCTATGAGACAACGCTCTTCCGCGTCGCTCAAGAGAGCCTGACCAATGTTGCACGCCACGCGCAGGCAACCCACGTCTCCATCAGCTTGGTGCAGGATGAAAAGAGTATCTCCCTGCGCATCCATGACGACGGCCAGGGCTGTGAAACGCAACACACACGCTCAGGATTGGGTATTAGTGGCATGTACGAGCGTGTTTCCCTGTTGCATGGCACGCTACACCTCTCTTCAAATCCAGGGCAGGGAACCACCATTGAAGCCATGTTGCCTCTCCCGCCTCCAACAGAACAGATGGAAGAAAGAAAGCAGGGAATCTATGCCTGAATCCGATCCGTCCCCCATCCGTGTCGTGCTCGCCGATGACCACGATATCCTGCGGCAGGGTCTAAAAATGTTACTGAGCTTGCAACTAGAGATAGAGGTCGTAGGAGAGGCTCGAACTGGCAGAGAGGCCGTTGCGCAAACACTAAAACACCATCCGCAAGTGGTTGTGCTCGACATCAGTATGCCTGACATGGATGGTCTGGAAGCCTGCAAACAGATTCGCGCCCAGGCACCCACAACTAATGTGCTGATTCTCACGATGCACGAAAGCGAAGAGTATTTCTTCCAGGCGCTCCGTGCGGGAGCGGCTGGATACCTGGTCAAAAAGGCCGCGCCAACCGACCTGCACATGGCGATTCTTGCGGTCGCACGCGGAGAAGCCTTTCTCTATCCTGGTCTAGCCAAAGCACTGATTCGTGCCTACACAAACGCATCTTTTACTCAACCATTAGCCACGGGCAAGGGCGAGCAGTTGCGCGTCCTCTCTCCACGCGAACTGGAAGTGCTCAAGCTCGTCGCCGAGGGGCATACAAACCAGGAAATAGCCGATCAACTGGTCCTCAGCATCAAGACCGTCCAGGCTCACCGCGCCAATGTCATGGAGAAACTGGGCCTGGAGAATATCACGCAACTCGTGCGTTTCGCCATACGCTACGGTCTGCTCCCACCCGATCTGTAGCCTGGCACATCTCTCCACACAAGCAATGCCGCCAGGAAAAATGTGCTAAGACCTTACGGGGAAAAATAGTGATTCCTCCCAATAGGCAGAGCAGGTGCTTTACCCTTATACTTCTCTCTAACGGAGGAGAATCTCCGCTCAACTACTGTAGAGGAAAGCATGGGTACATGCATACAGATGCCTTGACTGGTATCTGAGGTAGTTGGTGATAGAGAAAGGATGAACAATTCTCATGCTATTGTCGCGAAACGTACTTCAACGAATTCTAGGAGCATTATGGCTCATTGATGGAATTTTACAGTTGCAGCCGCAGATGTTCACTGGAAATATGGTCAACGGCATTATGAAACCAATGCTGCAGGGCCAGCCAGGAGTGGTCGAGTCCAGCCTCCAGTTTATCGTGAGCCAAACAACCCTACACCTGACGGCGGTCAACCTGGTTGT
>JBDTBU010000234.1:0-14186 GCA_039923935.1 Ktedonobacteraceae bacterium
AAAAGAACGAAGGCTGTGCACGGCCCGTTCATACTCAAGGACCGTGCACAGATCATCTCGTCACCGCAACTATGGTTGGCAGGTAGCTGACGTTAAATCGACTGCACAAAGCACATTTTTAATGGCATTTACACTATTCCCAACTCCCCTTTGGTTGGGAATAGACTGATTCAGTTGGGTGACAAACTGGACAATGCGTACTGTGGTGGCCTGACTGGCGATCTGGGGATCAACCTGTTCTGACCAACGGTCCGTACGATCACTTTGGGTGGGAGAAACATAGCGCCCATCCACACTGAATGTATGTACCTGAGTAGTGGCAATCAGGGCACCATTTTTGTTAATCAACCAGATCTGCACACCACCTGTAAAACCAAGGAACGCGTTGAGATCCCAGGTATGGGTGGTAGCAGTGATAAGCCCGTTGGATTTCACCACATTCACGTTCGTCTGCATAAACAAGCCAAATCCAACCCGCTCATACCGACTGGTCGTCAAGGTATCCTGGATTGGGGGAATCTGTCTCCCCACTGGAATGGCCCAAAGATCTGCGTCTGCGATATGGTGGATTGCGTTCCAATTGTACCCGTGAGCATTGAATGTGGCGGGATCAGGTATCCAGTGCCGCCGACATCCATCCATGACATACACAGCTGGTCCACTTCCCTGTAACAAGGTGCCATTAGCTCGTGAAGGATACGCCAGACCTACCGGAATCTGCCACCAGGCACTATCTGGAATCGTCTGAACCATGCCCCAGTTCAGGCCCATACAGAAGAGGGTTGTCGGGTCGGGAATCCAGCGACGTTGACCACCTTGCATGCGATCCACTTCGGGACCACTCGCCTTGATAACAGTACCATTGGGGTAACTTCGTGCTTTCGCAAAAGTCTGAATGGGAAATGCAGCAACTATGACTAGCAAAGTCACAATTGCGAGGAGTAGAGCGATGAATCGTTGGGGTTTCATGGTTATATCCTCCTCCTACTATTCACTGCCAGTCGATCCTAAGAGCAATTATAGTGGATCTAGCAAACGAGACAAATCTGAACTGGCCTCTGGAGCGGGAATAGAGAGTGGGAGAAGCAGGGAAGACTGTTCAAACAATCTACAAAAAGGGCAACGGTTGACGGAACTGCTTTCTGGCTGGAGACTGTGGCAGCTCGCTGGGCATCTGATCCAACGAACGACAAGACTCTTCCAGGGCGTTGGCGAAATCCTGGATGCTGGCAAAACGGCTGGCTGGATCTTTGGAGAGTGCACACTGTAACACCTCTTCCACGGCCAGGGGAACCTCAATACCCTTGGCGTGCAAAGTGGGCGGCTGCTCAAACAGATGCTTGTGCGTGACCTCCTCAAAGGTGCCGATAAAGGGCCAGGAGCCGCACAACAGTTCGTGGGCCATCACAGCCAGGGCGTACTGGTCACTGGCACGCAGGGAGCGGCCCTCCAATTGTTCTGGCGCAGCATAGAGCACAGTTCCCTCAAAATCCACGGCGTTGGGAACCAGGCTGTAGGAGACGATAGCCGTACCAAAATCGTTGAGGATAATCTCATTATGTGCGCCCAACAGCATGTTCTGCGGCTTGACATCGCGATGAACTAACTGATGCTCATGAACATAGTGCAATGCATCGGCAATCTGTGCAACATAGTTCACCACTGCGGCCAGCGGCAGACGGGTGCCGCGTGGATAGCACTGGCGCAACGTACCTTGGGGTGCATAACTCGTCACCAGGTACGGAATGCCACTATAGGTCAGGCTAAAATCATAGACGTGGATGATATTTGGATGGTCGAGCTTACTCCACATAGCGGACTGAGTAAGAAAACGCTGCACCTCGCGTTCACTGGTGCGAGCGTGTAGCAACTTCACTGCGACAGGGTGCTCGAACTTAGGATGCTCACCCAAGTAGACCTCGGAGTTGTTACCCTGACCCAACAAGCGCAGCAAGCGATATCCATCGATATATTGTTCTGACGTTCTCTCGCTGATGCTCATGCCTTGTCCTTTATGCGTTCAACCCTGAGTACAAACATTGCCTTCCAAGCATATGCCTCTGTGATAATATCATACTCAGGCACATATCGCTGCTAATCACACGTTTTCTGGTAGAAAAGTACCGTCTGCTATTCCAGAACTTCGCGCACAATATACAGGGGGCGTGCTCGAACCTCATCATAAATGCGCCCCAAATACTCGCCGATAATGCCCAGAAAAATGAGTTGGATACCACCAAGGAAAAGCACCAGGATCAACGTTGAAGCCTGGCCGACGATGGCATCCGTAAAGAGGCGCAAAATGACTGCAATTAAGATACCAATTAAACTGATGCCAGCCAGGATAAACCCGCAGGTTGTAGCCAGTTGCAACGGAACATGGCTGAAACTCGTAATGGCATCCAGCGAAAATTTCAGCATCTTGCGAAAAGGATACTTTGTTGTGCCCGCAAAACGCTCGTGGCGCTCATATTGCACAGCCTCCTGGCGAAAGCCCACCCAGGCGGAAAGTCCACGCATAAAACGGTGCTGTTCACGCATCGCGACCAAGGCTTTGACGACGCGGCGATCCAGGAGACGAAAATCGCCAGTATCACGCGGAATATGGATCGAGGTAATCCGCTCGATCAGTCGATAGAAGGCGGCGGCAGTAAACAGCTTGAAGCGAGTCTCACCCACGCGTTTACTGCGCTGCGCGTAGACCACCTCGGCTCCCTTTTTCCAAGTCGCGATCAATTGAGCGATGATCTCAGGTGGGTCTTGAAGATCTGAATCAATAATCACGACTGCCTCGCCGCGTGCGTGGTCAAGGCCCGCTGAAATAGCAATCTGATGCCCAAAGTTGCGCGAGAAATCAATCACACGCACACGGGGATCTTGCTGATGCAGCTTCTGCATAGCCGCAAACGAGCCATCGCGACTTCCATCATTAACCAGCACAAGCTCAAATGGCTCGCCAACCTGCTCCATGACTTCAATGACACGCTGGTAGAAGTGTGGAACCGTTTCCTCTTCATTAAAGACAGGTGCCACGATTGAATAGACAGGATGGTCTATGTTTTTGTCACTAGATGGTTGTGTTTCTTTCAACTCGATAGACATCAAACGCTCTCCCTATTATTGGAACTGTTCAAAATGGCAACCTTGCATAATGCGACATCATTATAAAATAGAAATGAATACAGACCCTACACTATTCTCAAAATTAGGAGAAAAAGGTCATCTTTTAGAACTAAAAGCGACTCTGGTGAACGTAATTTTCCCTGCTCTTGTGAAACAGAGGAGAAGTGATATATACTTTGCAATAAGCGAGCGAAGAAAACGCGTCAGTTTTGTCGGGATCAAATGAGTCACCTTTTAACACATGGAGGAATGCTTATGACGACCGAGCCTACCCTGGAACTGGATAACTTATTTGCGAGTGTCCAAGATCCATATCCAATGTACACGTATCTACGAGAGAACGAGCCGGTACGTTGGAACCCCATGTTCAATTGCTTTATGCTCAGCAAATATGACGATGTGAACATGGCCTTCTCCGACCATCAGAGGTTCTCCTCCGATATCTGGACGCCTATACCAGAATCGTTGGGAGCCACCATCGGTTTGCAACCTGAGGACGAAGCAAGCCAGTTCTTGAAAAAAATCCTGCCCTATATGGCCGAGAACTTGCAAGGCATGGACCCTCCTGGGCATACCCGCCAGCGTACTCTGATGATGAAAACCTTTACGCCGCGCATGTTAGAAGCATTTCGACCAACTGTGCAGCGAATAGTGGATGATCTCATCGATCAACACCTGGCGCAAGGGAAGATGGATCTCGTGACCGATCTGGCCTATCCTTTGCCCTCAAACGTGATCCTGGACTTGTTGAGTATCCCTCGCAGTGGGCGACCCTATATCAAGGCCAGTTCTGAGGCGATTAATGAATTTGTCGGGACACTCCTTTTCAATGGTCCGGCTGTTTGGGAACGTCTGGCGGGCATCTTTGCCGAGGTGAATACCTATCTGAAAAGTTTGATTGCAGAGCGACGTGCGCACCCTGGGGACGATTTGCTCACGAAAATGGTCCACGCGGAAGAGAATGGTGATATGCTCAGCGAAGATGAGATCGTAATTGCTACAAACTTCTTGCTTTTCGCAGGCCATGAAACCACCGCTAATCTGATCAGTGTGGGCACATACCACCTGCTGCAAAATCCAGAGCAGCTCGCGCAACTGCGTGCTGATCCCTCCAAAATGCCAGCGGCAGTCGAAGAACTCTTGCGCTACGTAAGTCCGGTACATACGTTGTCCCGCCGCACGTTGCAAGAAGTGACCATTCGCGGAGTGACGATCCCGGCAGAGAGCAGCGTAAATATATTTGTCGGCTCAGCGAATCGCGATTCCGAAAAGTTTCCCGATCCCGAAAAACTGGATATTAACCGTCCGCCAACACGCTCATTAGGTTTTGGCTACGGTATTCACTACTGTCTTGGTGCGGCTCTGGCACGTATCGAAGGTCAAGTAGCATTCGAGACAATGCTGCGGCGCTTGCCCAATCTACGTTTGACCGACGAGACACCCGTCTTCCGCCCGAACTATTGGCTACGTGGCCTATTGAACCTGCCGGTAACGTTTGGTTAATACGCTGAAAAAACACGAAAAGAGGGGGGCTGACTATCTTCTGGTTAGCCCCCTCTGTGACGCGTCAATCCGCTCAGTATGCGCGTCAACGCGCTTGCGATTATTTTTCGTATGTGGCGACAACCATGATCTGAGGAACAAGCATAGAACCTCGGTGACTGACTAATTTGAGCTGCCAGCCCTCCTCTAATAGCGTGAGACCTTCGCTCTCAAACTGGCTTACCGCGCTCACTGAAGCGCCTTCCAGACTGAGA
The DNA here is from genome assembly GCA_039923935.1 of Ktedonobacteraceae bacterium. Classification (GTDB taxonomy): domain Bacteria; phylum Chloroflexota; class Ktedonobacteria; order Ktedonobacterales; family Ktedonobacteraceae; genus Paraktedonobacter. Next base: position 4,881 of record JBDTBU010000234.1, read on the forward strand.
ATGTTTTCGTATGTGCGCACAAGTTGCTGCATTGATTGCTGAGGTTGATCGATAGTGAGATCGACGACGTGCATGAAATGTACTCCTGATACCCTTCGGTTGAGTGAATACTCGTTAAAACAAATTGCTTGGTTAAGTATACAGATCAGAAGGCAACTCTGCAAATACGACGCGAAAAGATAGCCATTTCGGCAGGAGAGTCAGGCAAAGAGATGTGCAAAAAATTCCTGCACAAAAAACGTCCCTCCAGTTGGATTGTGGACAAAAACGGCAAGCAAACACGATGCACATTTCCCCTCAGACGAGTTTGACAATACCCTACTGTATGTGACTTACTATAGGGAATAACACCTTTTCACCTTTGCCTCTAGAGGAGTTTACTAGCATGACCTACTCACGTCGAAATACTGTTGAAGAGCAGCAAGAGGCTTCTCGTCAGGCCCAACATATCGCCACGCATTGCGAGCAATGGAATCTCACCCTGGACCATATTGACTGGCAACAGTGGGGCATGCAAGCTCCAGTGCATGTGAACGGTGTTGAAATAGCTCCGCTCCTCAATCTTGGTCAACGCGAATGTGATGATCTCCTGCGCCATATCCAGATCAAACTGTTGGAACGTGCTGCCATCGATACCATTGCTCCACAATCGGAAATGAAAGCTTTGATGTGGCGTCCTGTGGCCGTTATACAGCCACAAACGTTTTTGAGCCTGTGGATTATTACACTGGAAACAAATGAACGCATTCCTATTGTAGAAAATATGCACAATGGGCAACGCGTCTATGAGTTTTACTCGTTTGATGCGGAGAATAAACAGCAACTTGCGACACTTTTTGGAGCCTTCTATAAAGGTGCGCATCACCTGGGAGATCTCGTCACCATTAAAGAGCATACAAATCTCTATACAGGGGTGATTATCTATAGCATTCCTCCCGACAAGGATGCTCCTCCCCGCAAACCTGGCTCAAAAGGCTATCATACCATTGGGGGCACGGTCTACACCAATGACGTGGCCGCAACGTATCTGGTCGATTGCCATGATGGTTTTCCTCATATGGTGAGGCAATCGCAAATTGTCCAAGAAACTGCCTAAGAGCACTTCTTGGCAAACCATTAGCCAGTCACCCAGCTTCCGACAATGAGAAGGAGCTAGAAATAGTTCCCTCTCATTTCCTATAGATTCAACTATTTAGCTTGCATACGAATTGCGCCATCTAGTCTGATCACTTCACCATTCAACATCTCATTCTCAATAATATGCTTCGCCAGGGCTGCGTACTCTGGCGGTTCGCCGAGACGTGGCGGAAAAGGAACCTGCTGGCCGAGAGAAATACGTGCAGCTTCTGGCAAACCAGCTAAAAGCGGCGTATTAAAAAGTCCGGGAGCGATGGTCATAACGCGGATACCGTAGCGGGCGACTTCGCGGGCAATGGGCAGAGTCATGCCGACAATACCACCCTTGGAAGCGGAGTAAGCAGCCTGACCGATCTGGCCATCGAAGGCGGCCACTGAGGCGGTGTTGATAATGACGCCACGCTCACCACCGGCGGTTGGCTCGTTCTCAGCCATAGCTACACTCGCCAGGCGAATAGCGTTGAAGGTGCCAATCAGGTTGACGCTGATGACCTTCTGGAAACTGTCCAGCCGATGAGCACCAGTTTTGCCGACGATTTTCTCAGCCACGCCGATACCTGCGCAGTTGATCAAAATATGCAGACCCCCACACTTCTCAACAGTGGTGTTCACCGCCGCCTGAACCGATTCTTCATTACTCACGTTGGTCTGCGCAAAATAGACGCTGGCCCCGCCTGCACGCAGTTCCGCTGCCAATTTCTCGCCACCCTCGCTATTGAGGTCCGCGATAACGACTTTTGCGCCACTCTGCACGAGCAAACGCACACACGCTCCCCCCAGACCCGAAGCCCCACCTGTGACAAGCACGCCCTTGTTCTTCAGTTCCATGTGTCTTCCCTTTCATGATTTGTACAATAGATGTTGTGGTAATCACCATCTCTGTTATTCTACAACGCCAAGCATCCCATGCGTAAGCCGTGAACCTCGGCATGGCTCTTGAGAAAAGGATGCTCACACATTCGTAAAAACCACCTCGTTGAAACGTGGTTGCCAGTAGAGGTTTTTTCGGCATGGTTTTGAAGCAAAGATATATTCTCAAACACGCATAGATTGGAGCACGGCATGTTCTCTCTCAGCGCCATTCCTGGTATACTACCAACAAGGCCCGAAAATGTGGCCACAGGTGAGGCACGCGCACAACCAGCACCCTCAACGGTTTTTGTTGGGGGATGTGAACAACGTGGCGCGGCACCCCAGACACGAGAAAGAATTGCAGCCAGTATGCCGAAAGATAACGTAAAGCACCCTCAGAACGCTCCTTTGTCCAAGGAAAAAGAGCAATCTCTTGATCTGGTTATGCTTTATGAGAAATACAAACGCCCCATCCATACCTATGTCTATCGTCTGCTCAACAGCCAGGAGGACGCAGACGACGTGACACAAGAAGTTTTTATACGCGCGTTTGTCTCCTGGAACGGTCTCCACGATCACGAAAATCTCTCACCCTGGCTGTATCGTATCGCAACCAATCTCTGCGTGGACCTACTGCGACGGCGCAAAAGGATTTCCTGGTGGCCGCTCTCCCGACGCCGCATTGGAGACCAGCAATCGGAAGTTGAGGAAGATGCCTCCTACCTTCCAGCCGATAGCGGCGGGATTCCTGAAATCTTTGAACGCGAGCATATTCGCCTAGCTCTGGCCAACATGCCCGAAGACTACGCGATTGTGCTGATACTCAGCGCCGCGCAGGGTGTGCCCTACCAGGATATCGCCACAATAGTAGGTATTTCACCGAATGCAGCGGCCACGCGCATTTCGCGGGCCAAACGTATGTTTGCCGAACAGTACAGGCATCTAAATGAAGATGATGCCACGAAGCGGGGGGAAGAGCTATGAGTTATTCCGTCGATTTCCCGCCATTTCCCACAATGGGGGCAAGGGGACCACAGGTCTGCGCTGCCGTGCGTTTCTATCTGGCAATCGCCGATGATCTATCCTTTGAACAGATACGCATCCTGACTGAACATCTCCAGGATTGCCCAGACTGCGTGGCAGAGTTTCGTCTCTTGCGCAATACGACACGTTTGGTTGCAGCGCTGCCAGCAAGCATACCCTCAGCACGGGTAGATAAGGCTATTCGAGCAACCCTCACAAATCGGATCAGTGCAGCACGGCAATTTGACTCTGAGAGACGCACTGATCCACATGTGTCGGCATTTTGCCAACGCCGCCGTGCCATCTCACGGCGCGGGCCACGCATAGTGGCGCTAGCTGCTGTGTTCGTATTGCTACTGCTCACTGGTGTGTTCTTACACGGACTCATCTTTCCAACCAGTAATAACATGGCCTTTCAGCTTCCAAGCAATCTCTCCTGGAACGGGTATGTACTGCATTATACGCAAAATAGACTCGATACACAGAAGCAGAGTTATCAGGTGGAGGTTTACCAGGATCTAAGTACCGATCAGATGCACGTCGAATCGAGCATGCCAGGGCAATTTGACGTGGTAGTTGTGACTACACCCACAACAATGCTGGGCAAAGATATGATGAACAACGTTGCTCAGGAAGGCCACGCAGTCGCAGGCTGGTCCGTTGACGGCTCGCTGTTTGTGCTCACTCAGCTACGCCAGAATCTCGCCACCCGGCACGCCATCTATCTGGGCCAGAGAACGTTCCAGGGGCAGCAGGTCTATCAGATACGCGTGAGCAATGGCCAAGTGCTACTACTCAATATGCACTATCTCCCCGTTGGTGCTCTACAGAGTACTGGTGCGCTAACGTATGATACATGCACACTCATGCCCACCACGCAAGTTTCCGACTCGATGTGGGATATGAGCGTCCCGCCCAATTTTCGTATGGGTCAGTTGCCAAGTACATCTTAAAAGTGTTTTTTGAAGTCTGGCAAGAGATGTGAGATAGGTTGCAATTTTCAGCCCATCGCGTACCTCTTGCCAGACTTCAAAATTTGCCCCCTTCAATGCCCACAAGGTACAATACCCACAGAAAATATCCCTGCTGGATTGCAGAGTAGCAAGAAAAACAGCTTTCGTATCATAGAGAGACCATTCTGGGGAGAGTACCCTGTGAGCGGTCAGCACTGGAAAAGAGGAACGCAAACCCATGGCAGAACGTCAAGCAGTCATTGTTGGGGCAGTACGCACCCCAACAGGCAAATTTCTGGGTGCTTTAGCACAGTTTAGTGCACCTGAATTGGGCGCACTCGCGATAAAAGAGGTAGTACGACGTTCAGGGATCAATCCTGAAGCCATTGAAGAAGTCGTGATGGGCAATGTCGTCACTGCTGGTATTGGACAGGCTCCGGCCCGCCAAGCAGCCGTGAAGGCTGGTCTCTCTGTGGACATTCCCGCCTTCACCATCAACAAGGTCTGCGGCTCAGGTCTGAAAGCTGTGATGCTGGCCGCGCAGGCCATTCGCGCCGGTGATGCACACGTCTATGTAGCTGGTGGCATGGAAAGCATGAGCAATGCCCCGTATCTCCTGCCCAAGGCGCGTACTGGCTATCGCATGGGCAACGGCACGTTGATCGACTCTGTGGTAAACGACGGCCTGTGGTGCGCCTTCGAGGATATCCACATGGGCAACGAGGCCGAGATTATCGCCGAGAAATTCAACGTGACGCGTGAAGCGCAGGATCGTCTGGCCCTGGAGAGCCATCAGAAGGCCGCAGCAGCCACAGCAGCCGGACGTTTCAAAGATGAGATTGTGGCTATCGAGATCCCGCAGAAAAAAGGCACGCTGGTCTTCGATACCGACGAACCCATCCGCGCCGATAGCACGCTGGAGGCTCTGACAAGGCTCAAGCCTGCCTTCCTAGCCAATGGCAGTGTGACCGCAGGCAACGCGCCGGGTCTGAGCGACGGTGCCTCCGCGACAGTGGTTGTGGAGCAGGCATATGCCAAAGCCAATGGGCTGACAGAACTGGCACGCATCACCGCTTACGCCTCTGCCGCAATTGAGCCGCGCTACATCTTCGCCGCACCAACCCGCGCCGTACGCCGTGTACTGGCCCTAAGCGGCTTGAAGATCAGCGATTTCGACCTGATCGAGGTCAACGAAGCCTTTGCCGCTCAGGCTCTAGCCAACGGTAAAGAGCTAGATTGGGACTGGTCACGCGTCAACGTCAACGGCGGCGCTATCGCTCTGGGCCATCCCATCGGCTCCAGTGGCTCACGCGTGCTGACTACTCTGATCCACGAGCTACGTCGGCGTGGTGGTGGACGCGGCCTGGCCACGCTCTGTCTCGGCGGCGGCGGCGCAGTTGCTATGGCGATTGAAGTGTAAAACTATTGCCAGCAATGGGTACAAAAAGAGCAAGATGGTGCATCTATCTTGCTCTTTTTGTACCCATTGCTGGCAATAAAAGAATTTCTCGTAGCAATCACCGCTCGCTTGCTTTGGTGCCATCCGTATACTATATTATGTGGCCTGGAGCAGATCCCATTTTTCCATACTCTTAGAGAGATCCCACTTTTCCAGGCCACTGTATTTATATTTCGCTATACCCAATACAAACAATGTAGGAAAGAGGATAGGGTTTATGCGTTGCCTGATTACGGGAGTGGCGGGCTTTATTGGCTCGCACCTAGCTGAACGTTTGCTGGCTGAGGGACATGAGGTCTGGGGTATCGATAGCTTTACAAATTATTATCCACGCATAGTAAAAGAGCACAATCTGGCGGGACCGCGTTCATGGGAGCGCTTCGTGTTTATTGAGAAGGATCTGTTAGCGTTAGATCTAAAACCTCTATTGGATGGGATGGACTGGGTGTTTCACCTGGCAGCCCAAGCAGGGGTGCGGGCCAGTTGGGGCCAGGATTTTGACCGCTATAACGATTGCAATATACTGGCCACACAACGCCTGCTTGATGCGTTGGTTGATTTACGTTGTGTGAGGCGTTTCGTCTATGCCTCTTCCTCGTCGGTCTATGGCCAAGCCAAACGTCTGCCACTGAAAGAGTGTATGCTGCCTCAGCCGTACTCGCCCTATGGCGTGACCAAGTTGGCCGCTGAGCATCTCTGCATGGCCTATCACCACAATGAAGGCCTGCCAGTGGTTGCGCTACGTTACTTTACGGTCTATGGACCACGCCAGCGCCCGGATATGGCCCTGCACCGTTTCTGTAAAGCCATCGTAGAGCAGGTGCCGCTTCACATCTTTGGCGATGGGAGCCAGACCCGCGATTTCACGTTTGTCAGCGATATCGTCGAGGCCAACTTACTCGCTGCCAAGGCTACTAACGCTATTGGAGAAGTGCTGAACATCGCTGGCGGTGCACAAACAACGCTACAAGCAGTGCTCGATCTCTTGCAAGAGATCAGCGGTGCACCCCTTGACCTCATCTATGGACAGCACCAACGCGGCGACGTACGGGATACTCTAGCCGATACCTCGCGTGCTCAACGTCTGCTCGGCTACGCGCCCCAGGTTACTCTACGCGAAGGATTAACCCGGCAGTTTTCGTCTATTGCCGAGGTTTGTCATCTCAATGAACCATGCTACAAAGGCTGAGCTGGCGACACGCACTTCTCTGGCCCAATGTCGTACAATGCTAGTGAGCAAATGAGGAAATAAGCAGTAGAAGTAGATTGCAGTAGAGTTTTTTGAGAGGAGAAATGTATGACAGATCTATCGCACGCGCTTAAGGCCGCGACCCAATATACACACACCAATCGTCTGATCCATGAGACCAGCCCCTATCTCTTGCAGCACGCCCACAATCCTGTGGACTGGTATCCTTGGGGCACAGAAGCGTTGCAAAAGGCGAAGGATGAGGATAAGCCGATCCTGCTGAGCGTGGGCTATTCCGCTTGCCACTGGTGCCACGTCATGGAACGCGAGTCGTTTGAGAACGAAGAGATTGCGGCCACAATGAACCAGCATTTTGTCTCGATCAAAGTGGACCGCGAGGAGCGCCCGGATATTGATGGGATTTATATGCAGGCGGTGCAAGCGTTGACGCGTCAGGGTGGCTGGCCGATGACGGTGTTTTTGACGCCCGATGGCCGTCCTTTCTATGGTGGCACGTATTTTCCACCGCGTGATCGTCAGCATGGCCGTCAGACCTTGCCGGGTTTCCAGCGCATCCTCCAAACTATGGCCGATCTCTATGCCAACCAGCGTAGCGATGTAGATGAACAGGCTGAACAACTGGCCAATTATCTGCGCCAGAACAGTGGTATGCCCCTGCGCTCCATGGGTGAGGTTACTGATCTTGCGAGCGTGTCCCTGGAAGTGCTGGCTGAGGCTGGCCGCGAGATGACGGCGGATTTTGATGAGACGCATGGCGGTTTTGGGGGTGCGCCCAAGTTCCCCAATAGCATGTCCCTTGAGTTCCTGTTGCGTGTGCATCTGCACCGCCAACGTGGCGACATTCCTGGCGAGGCAAGTCCATCCGAACTGGAGATCATCGAGACCAGCCTGAAACAGATGGCACACGGTGGCATCTACGATCAGCTTGGCGGCGGCTTCCATCGCTATTCTGTCGATGCCGAGTGGCTCGCGCCGCATTTTGAGAAAATGCTCTACGACAATGCCCTGCTCAGTCGGCTCTACCTGCACACCTATCTGGTCACGGGCCAACGCTTTTATATGCGCGTCGTCACTCAAACGCTTGATTATGTTATGCGTGAAATGACCTCGCCAGAAGGCGGTTTCTACTCAACTCAGGACGCCGATAGCGAGGGCGAAGAGGGTAAGTTCTTCCTCTGGACGCCTGCTGAGATCGAGACGGTACTGCCCGCCGAGGATGCTAAACTTTTTATGCTCTACTATGACGTGAGCACACGCGGCAATTTCGAGGGCAAGAATATTCTGCATGTGGTCAAGAAGGCATCGGTAATTGCTGAGGGTGCGGATGTGAGCGAAGCGCATCTCACGGATGTGCTCAAACGTGGACGTGCTGCCCTGTTGGCTGAACGCGAAAAACGCATCAAGCCTGGACGCGATGAGAAGATCCTGACCTCCTGGAATGGCCTGATGCTACGCAGCTTTGCCGAGGCCGCACGCCATCTCCAACGTTCCGACTATCTCCAGGTGGCGCGTACCAACGCCGAATTCTTATTGAGCAAGCTCGCCAACGATGGGCGTGTGTTGCGCACCTACAAGGATGGACACGCCCATCTCAACGGTTTCTTGGAGGACTATATCTTCCTAGCCGATGGCCTGCTCGCGCTCTACGAGGCCGATCTCGATCCACGCTGGTTCCGCGAAGCACGTCGTTTGGTGGATGAGGCAATCACGCTTTTTGCGGATGAGACAAATGGTGGCTTCTTCGACACGGGCAGCGATCACGAGGCGCTGCTCAGCCGTCCCAAGGATCTGATGGACAACGCCACGCCTGCGGGTAACAGTGTAGCCGCCGAAGTGCTGTTGCGTCTGGCTGCCTGGACCGGCGAGGCCAGTTATCGCGAGCGAGCCGACGAATACCTGCGTTCATTGACCGAGCTGATGGTCAAGCATCCCCAGGCGTTCGGTTATGCCCTGGGTGCGCTGGACTTCGCGCTCTCACCTATACGTGAAATCGCCATCATCGGTGATCTCACGCAGCCTACCACGCATACCCTGCTGAACGAGATCAACACACGCTACCTGCCCAATAGTGTTCTGGCTTGTGCTGCACCCGACAGCGCTGAGGCCGTGCAAGCCGTTCCTCTACTCGCAAATCGCCCACTCAAAAACGGTCAACCCTGCGCATACGTGTGTCAGAATTTCACCTGCCAGGCTCCAGTGACGACGGGTGAGGAGTTGGCAAAGTTGTTATAAAATTGAAGCAGTGATTGTTAAGGTGCATAGAGAAAAATGTAACACTTTTCCTGTATATCTCAACAATCACTGCTTCAGCACATTGCTCTGGTCTGGCATAATCTCGCTTCCTTTCTACATTGCCCTAAGTAAATGTCTCCCTCAAGTACATTTTAACAGAAAAACAGGAGAATGTGTTATTTTTGCACATCCATTTTCGCTCCGCTGTCCTCAACAGCAGAGAAAGGGCCGTCAATATGTGCTATACTAACCTATACGTACACGAAAAGTTCTATTTATTCGCAAGGAGGTTCCAATATGGATTTTGCCTACACAGAAAAAGTCAAAGCCCTCCAACAGCAGGTAAGCGATTTCATGAATCGCTATGTTTTCCCCAACCAACAGACCTATCGCGACCAGCTTGCCGCCTCAAACCAGCCGCATTATCACGCTGAGATCGT
>JBDTBU010000235.1:0-14151 GCA_039923935.1 Ktedonobacteraceae bacterium
TCTATCAGGTCAGCATGCCTTTTGCAAGAGAATCCGGTTCATTTCTGTAAATGAGGTATTGATAATCGTGACTCCCATCTCATTTCTCGCCATCACTTCTCGGATGTTTTAATTTTCGAAAGTCCCTAACTGCTTTAAGACCATTCATACCCGAGACTTGAACGTAGTCTCCATTCGTGGTAAACCCTTGGCCGAATGGCGGATCTGATACTAAATAGTGGCTAAGTGCTATAAGCCTTGTAACGGTTATGGAGTGCTGAGTTGTGTTCGTGCCAGCCGATGTCCGCAAGAAGGGAATGAGATTGTTGGCATAGGCGAAGTAGCCGGTGGCAACAACAAGGAGCAGTACGAGGGATATAGCAAGTGTTATAGTTCTTCGGTTTCTCATCCCAGCCCCCTTTTTCGTAGGAACCTGTATCTAAAGTCTTTAATTGCTCTATTTTACGTGCTTTTATTTATTGAGACAAGATTTTTTTTGCAAACAGTACTGCATGATTTCGAGGATGGTGGCTCCGGTTTTGAGCATGTTCAAGGAGAAGGTGTGCCGGGTCGCATGGATCTTGGTCATACCAAAATAGCGCACGAAAATATCTGCCAATCTTCGCTGCGAGAGTCCTTGATGATAGCGTTTGTGGGAAAGGGAAAGCCAGGGGGGCTGATTGGGGTCAATGAGGGATGTTTGCGTGAGGGAAGATTGTGCCGGGTCGTACTAGAACATAGCCTGGAGATACACGAGCATGGCCCGAACTATGAACTACCTCATGACAGTACGGCTACTGGACCTACAGTTGATCTATGGTGTTGCCGGAGCCAGGAAACACTTTGAGCGATTAGAGTCATCGGATTCCTTTTGTAGGAACGAACCCTACCTCATCGTCTGCGAGAGCGTAGCCTCTGGTAGGTTCAATCTCCATACGCCTCTGCTTTTATGGGTGAAATGGGTGTATTTGGCATCTCTTACATGCACTTGTTCGTGACAGATTATGAGTGATCGGCTGAGATAATCAATGGTTGGAAGCGGGCGTTGTTGTATGGTTACTGTTGTAAAATTGACAGGAACCTTGCATTGATGCCCGCTTCGTTGTTTTTCCTTTCTCCTGGCTTCGCAAGGCTCTTAAGAAGCTCTTTTCGACGGATGAGAGGCTCAGAGCAACTCGTTAGCCAAAACAAAATTATACAAAGTCGAGATCACAACCTCCCTATTTATTATTTATGGGCTTATCCTTATATCAAAACGTCAGCAAGGCAATTAAATGCTTGACAAGTATGGAAGATATCTGAGAATATATAAGAGGGTTTTATAATCGGTCATGAATACCAGAAGGAATATATGAAGCTCTATCTCAGCATTAGGAACCCATTTTTGGAGGAACACCAATTGTAGAGAGGCAAGAAAATTCCAATGAGCACTATACATCCCTTGAGGAAAATCATACAACCTTATGCTCCACCAAATATACTGCATCGAGATTCACTAGTCAAGGTGCTACAAGAGGTTATTTCTCCGTCATCTATAAGCTCGACACACTATAAATTAGTTCTTCTTTGTACGCCAGCAGGCTATGGCAAAACAACTTTGCTTGTTGATTTTGCCCAGTCAGTAGATATTCCTTGTTGTTGGTATAGCCTTGAACGTTCGGATGCCGATGCGTATACATTTCTCAGCACTCTCCTAGAGAGTATCCAGCAATGTTTTCCCCATTTTGGAGAGATGCTTACGAAACAGTTAGAACACTTATTTTCTATGGATAGGATAGTATCAAATAATATTCGACATTTAAAAGAGTTCGCTAACATGCTCTTTCTGGAGATTGATGCCAGTATCACAACACGTTTTGCTATTTTTTTTTGCAATTATCAGGAAGTCAACGAAAGCGAAGAGATCAATACACTGGTTAACTGGATGATCAAATCACTGCCCATGCAGTGTGTTATTGGAATTGAGAGTCGGGTAATTCCTGCATTGGATCTCACCTCGCTGCTTTCGCAGCGTGAACTTTTCGGCCTTGGAAGTAATAATTTACGTTTTACAGTGGCGGATATTTGTGATCTGGCTCGCCTGCAGAAGCTGGAACTTTCTTCTGAAGAAGCCGCAGAACTAACACGCTCTTTTGATGGCTGGATTGCGGGCATCTTGTTGGGGACGAGTCTGGGAGAAACGTTTTTCTCCTCTGTTCTGGGTTCCAGTATGTCCTGGGGAACGCCAGCATTGCATATGGACCGACAGAACGTTTTAGCTTATCTGATGGATAAGATCTTTAAGCGAGAGCCAGAGGTCTACGCCTTCTTGAAGGAGACTTCCCTCCTCCAACAACTGATTCCGGATCTCTGTAACCAGTTAATTCATCAGACAAATGCAGCTGAGCGCTTGGCTTATATTGAACAACAAGGTTTTTTTGTCACACGTAATGAAGATAAAACACGTTTCGTTTATATTTTGCATCCAATTTTGCGTGAATTGCTCTATAATGAATTGTATCGGCAAAATCCTCAACATGCAGATGTATTACATAAACGTGCAGCTAACATTTTCTATACATTAAAACAGTATGAGCAAGCAGTTACCCATGCTCTAACGGCAAAGGCATATGATCTCGTTGCATCATTCCTCATTGAGATAGCGAAACGTCTGGTACAGCAAGGACAGAGTGGAATAGTCGCGTATTGGATAGATCAATTGCCTCTGACCGTTCAAGTGCGCTATCCTTCGTTACTATTAGCACGTGCGTATATTTATGTATCACGAGGTGAAACTACTGAGGCGCTTCTCCTGTTAGATCGGCTGCAGATGTTGGTGAGCCTGGACGGTTCTGGCATAGATGCAGATGCTCTAACGCTGCACGCGGAAATTTACATCACTCGGAGCGTAGCATTTTATAACATGGGTGATTATGCACAAACACAAGCTTTGTGTGAAAAAGCCTTAACATTGTTACCAGCAGATGAAAGAGAGTTAAGGGCCCGCGCCTATCAGCGTCTTGGTATTTGTGCAAGCTTTTTTGGCGATAGTCTGACAGGTATTGCCCAGATGCAGAAAGCTTTACAACTCTGGGGCCATAAGACAGAAGCTTTACAAACGGCTCTCCTCCATGGCAGCCTAGCAACTGCCTATAGCCTGGTTGGTAATTATGCACTGGCAGAACATCACCGTGCTCGTGCGATTATGATGTATGATCGGCTTGGGGATATGCAAGGAAAAATCAACAGTATGGTGGGCATGGCTATCACCAAGCGTAACAAAGGATCTCTGGATGAAGCTGAAGCACACTTAAACGAAGCTTTAATGCTATCCCGCCATATGCATTTTCAACGTGGAGAAGCGTATGTTCTGGTTAACCTTGGGAATGTTTACCAAGATCAAGGACGCCTGAAGGAAGCGCTGGTAACTATCGAGGATTGTTTAGATCTCGTGCGTCAACTACAAGATAAGTATCTGACAAATTTAACGATGAACGCCCTTGCCATGACGTACCTTTTAATGGGAGATCCACAAACAGCATTGTTACATATCGAGACTGTGGAAATGAAAAGCCCTAAAAGTATGGGCTACGAGTGGATGGTGTTGGAGCAAACAAGGGGAACTATTCTGCTCTATTTGCAGCAGTATACCGAGGCACGTGTCTGTTTACTTGCGGTTCAGGAGGCCTTTAATAAGGCCCAGTTTAAAAATCTGTACCTGTGCTCGCTTGTTCGTCTGGCCATGTGTCAGCTCGCTTTAGGCGAACAGAATGAGGCATTTGCCTTAGTACGGAAGGCGGAAACCCTGGCGGCCCAGGAAAACTATGAACATATTGTACAGATCGAACTAGGACGGCTGCCGATATTGCAACAAGCTTTACGGCAACAAAAGGTAGAGCACATTCCGCAGGTTACTATGTCCCCAAAAAGGCAACTGTCACTGTGGGCTAAGGCCTTCGGAGAACCTACCATTTTCATTGATACGGTCCCTATTACGCACTGGCGTATGGCTCGTTCATTGGAACTCTACTTTTTCCTGATGGACTATGGGCGCCCTGCACGAAAAGAACAGATAATAACTGCTCTCTGGAATGATGTAGATAATAATAGTGATCAGACCCTTCGCTCCGCTATCTATTATTTGCGCAAAACAGTTGGTAATGCTTGCATTATGTATAATGCAGGTTACTATGTACTGGATCATGCTTCTCTTTATGATGATCGGGTTCAATATGATGTAGCTTTGTTTCAGACGCGCTATCAAGAAGCAAAGAACGCTCTAGCCCATGAAAACGATACTGAGGCCGAGCAAGCTTTGAAACCGATGATAGATCTGTATCAGGGCGATTATGTTCAGTCATTTTATAGCGACTGGTGTAATCTACGGCGAGATGAACTCCGTCAAATCTACATGGATGGACGGCAACAGCTTGCATTATTGACCTGGCGCCAGGAACGATTAGACGAAAGTATCGTGCACTGGCAGCACTTACTGGCTGTCGATGACTGTTTAGAAGACGCCTACTATGGCTTGATGCGTTGTTATATGCGCCAGGGCAAACGCAAACTGGCTCTTCGCCAATATCAGCGCTGCGTTGATATCCTTCAGGAAGAGTTTTCTGTTGCCCCTAAACCTTCGTTACAAAAACTCTATCAGCGCCTCGTTGGCACTGAGCAATAGTGCGGTACTCCTTTCCTTCCTTTGTTGCTGCTAACGCTGCTAGCCCTCTTCTCCGACGCGTAAACCTTCGTTTTGACAGCAAAAAACCATAGAAGCTTTTCTTTTTCCTCTGTTTACCCGCAAAAAGATATCTGTGAACGAGCTGCGAACTCTTTCGCACCTTGCAAACTCCCTGTAAACATTCCTTCGAGTATTCTCTGTTCAGAAGTTGAAACGTAAAGGTTCGTCTAGCGTCGCTTGTGCAATGAACATGTCGAGAGAAAGAGTTACTAGAGATCGAGAGAAAGGCAAAACACATGTCCATCCAGATTTACGGTCTAATGGAGCATTTTTCGCGCAAAAATCGTTCTTTTGCAATTATTGTAGGTTTTTTATTGCTTAGCGTTATTTGTGCTATATACATATATACATACAAATACGCATTTATAAGCAGTTACAGTCATATCCATCATATCATGAGCCATGTCGCTCCTAAAAATGATGTGTATCCTCCAGAGATACCAGTATATTGATACAGCATTTCGTGGAAACCACATAAGAGCGATTACCTCATGAATCGCTGCGCTCGCAACATCCTTCCTCTTTTATGTGTTGAAGGACTATGAAGTGGGAGAAACCTGCTATGTATATCTCCCTTGTCATAGGGGAGAGGCATGTATAGAGTTGGCATGTTTCCCTTAAAGGGAGAGGTACATTCCCAGAACACGACGAAAAGTGCTGTGCTACATGACACATCACAGAAAGACCGAAGAGGATACCCATATGTCCTGGAAGATACTTAACGAGGTAACTGGTCGAGCTATCATCGACCCGGAATTTTGTCAGAAGCTCCTCGCACATCCTGTTGAAACAATCGAAACTGCTGGGTACAAACTGACTGAACACGAGCGTCAGTCATTGCAAAATATCCACGCCAGTGACATTTACGAATTTAGTGAAAGACTTCTGATAGAAGTTTCATAAGAGAAGCATAAAGGGGAATATGTATGGACGTCGAACACGAATTAGAAGTTTTACAGAACTGGAAATCCGTCCAGTGTGATCTGCTCAACTTCACACTCAAAGCCACACCCTTGTTAACCTGTTCCTGGAGAAGCATGATAGAAATGCAAATCGTTCATTGCACAAAAGGACGTGTACATCTCTATTGGGAACCTTTCACGATTGGGGATATGATAGAGTGTGATCGATTTCGTGAGATACGCTATCGACAAACGCGCTATGGCTTTCTCGGCCTAGCCCCAGATTACCTCGCCTCGCACAATTTCCCAGATATTCCCCAGGATTTTGCCAACCTGTGTGCCTTACTGCTACACTCTGCAGAATGCCAGTTATTCATCCACTATCAATCAAGCGGTCTGATTCCCTTGCTTCCCGGAGAACAAGTTGATAGGCTAACACGTCGAGAACGAGATGTATTGTTAGGTCTCATAAAGGGCGAAAGCGACGAAGAGATGTCAGAGTCTCTCGGTATTGAACCAACAACAGTCCATACACACCGCAAACATCTCTACCGTCGCCTTGTAGTACATAGTGCCCAGGAGGCAGCGCTCCGTTGCTTTACACAAAGAATCGTGGACTGGCTTGACGGACCCTGCACAAAAAGTGAAGAAAATCGCCGTGTTTCTTCCGGGTGGTAAAACGGACTAAAACAGGGCGAAGGTTTCATTTTTACAGGCAATGACGAATGATCTGCATGCTCTGTTAATTCAGAAACCCCACTAGATCATTCGTCATCGCCTGTAAAAGTGGATCGCGTGCACTACGTAAGAAAAAATGATCGCCTGGAAACATCTGCAACGCAAACCTGCCGTTTGCTACATCTTGCCAGGGCTTGAGATCACTACGACTGACCTGAGCATCCTGCAAGCCTCCATACACAGAAAGAGGGCAGTCGAGTGTGGGGTTTCGCACGTAACGATAGGTTTCATAGAGAGCAAAATCCGCACGTAAGGTCGGCAACAGGAAATCCATGGTTGCGGCGTCTTCTAAAATGTGTTCTGATATCCCTTTGAAATGACGCAGCCCTTCTAGAAAAGCATCTCCTGGCAAGTCATGAATAGAGACATCAGAGCGCACGAGCTGAGGGGCACGACAACTGGCCACAAACAGATGAACCGGGTTCAAGGCGTATTGTTTGGCCAGTTGTCGTGCCAGTTCAAAGCTCACAAGGGCACCAACACTATATCCAAAGAAAGCAAACGGCAAGTCCAGGTAAGGAGGAAGCACCTCTACCAGCGTCCTTACCAGTTCGTCCAGGCGGGTATAGGGCGGCTCTTTCCAGAGATTGCCACGCCCAGGCGGTTGGATTGCGCATACCTCAATCGATGCTGGTAGATAACTTGACCATGAACGAAAGGCAGATGCACTACCACCCGCATAGGGGAAGCAGAACAAACGTAGCGCTGCACGACCATTGGGTTGAGAACGAACCAGTAATTTACTGGTTGGGCACTGAATACCCATAGCATTTTCACCTCCTACAAACTGACGTTATGCCCTACATATGACCTCTAGCATCAGAGATTTATCTTCCCCTGTGCCTGATCCAGATGATGTATTAAATGCTCTGCTACTCTCTGGACCTGCGGTGAGACCAACATTGAAACGTGGTCTCCTGGCACTTTATATGCCTGTACAGCTTGTGGGACCAGCGCACCCCAACCCAAGCTTGCGTCAGCATACAATGCACGTTGATCTGCGTCGAAATCGGTGCTCAGTACTTGTTCGGATATGAGAACGATCACATGCCCATGTCCCTCATGTTCACGAGGCACATATGCTTCCGATGCCCGATTATTCGCCTTGTGCACCTGAAGAAAACCTTGCAGCGGTTTTATATCTCCCGTATCAAGCATGAAGCCACTTGTGTGCATCCAACACCGGGCATACTCAAGTTGATCTGCCGGTTCCATACGCTGAAGCATTTCATATGGCAGAGTAACTTCTTTTTGAGACAACCGGGCCAGTAGCGCTATACCATCACAGAGAAGCTGGGCCGTTTCTTCGCGCTCATTTATGATGATTGGGCTGGTTGATCTTTTGAGCACTGGCGCTGGCATATCTAGAATGGCGAGTAAGGCCACTTCAATCCCCTGTTGTTGTAACTGTTGCGCCATTTCAAAAGCGACCAGACTCCCAAAAGAATGACCTCCCAGCATATAAGGGCCGTCAGGTTGCACTGCACGCATCTCCTGAATATACAGATCTGCCATCTCTTCAACTGTGGTAAGCGGCGTTACGTGGCCATCGATTCCCCTAGCCTGCAAACCATAGAAAGGTTGCTCTGGTCCAAGAGCCTGAGCAAGGTCAGCATAACAGAAGACATTGCCAGGCGCGGGGTGAACACAGAAGAATGGTGGTCTGGAACCATGAGGTTGAATAGCAACCAGAGCAGACCAGGGACGCGCTTCTTCCTGATTATTGGAGAGAAGCCGAGCCATTGCCTCAATAGTAGGCTCTTGAAAGACAATTGAGAGCGAGACCTGCTGTCCAAGCTGTTCTTGTATCTGTGAAATGAGCTGGAGCGACAGAAGTGAATGCCCACCTGACTCGAAGAAGTTATCGTAAATGCCTACGTGTTGCAGTCCCAAAACCTCCTGCCAGATCACAGCCAATGCACGCTCCATAGATGTGCGCGGCGCAACAAATGTTGTCTGCAAATTTGGCCGCCCATAATCAGGCAGAGGCAGTGCACGGCGATCCACTTTCCCGCTTACAGTCATCGGCCAGGAGGATAGGGGAACAAAGGTAGCCGGGATCATATAATCGGGCAATTGCGTTGCCAGATAGTTTCTGAACTCGCTATGTGATGGAATCTCTTCTGCGACAGGTATCACGTAGGCCACCAGCCGTTTATCCCCGCGCGAATCTTCAAGCGCCATGACGAGGCACTCCCGCACAACAGGATGCTGACGTAACACTGCTTCAATTTCGCCCAGTTCGATGCGGAAGCCTCGCAGCTTCACTTGGTGATCGCTACGACCTCGGTAATCGATACATCCATCAGCGAGGTAACAGGCTACGTCACCAGTAACATAGAGGCGTGTTCCGGCTACACCAAAAGGATTAGGAATGAACCGCTCGGCTGTCAGGTCAGGTCGGCCCAGATAGCCTGATGCCAACCCGTCGCCCACAATATACAGGTCTCCCACAACGCCCACCGGCACTGGCTGCAAACGCGTATCAAGTACATAGAGTTGGGTATTATCGATTGGATGGCCAATTGATACATGCTGCGTCTCTTCAGTGATCGGACAGATAGCTGACCAGATCGTGGTCTCTGTGGGACCGTACATATTCCACAGACTGGCCCCCCGGACTCGTAGTTTTTGTGCCAGATCCAAAGATAATGCTTCGCCTCCACAGAGAATCTTCAACCCAGCGCTACCAGCCCATCCTATCGCTAGCAGCATTTGCCATCTCGCCGGAGTTGTTTGCATAAGAGTTGGCTGAATCCGCTCAATGGCAGTGACCAGGGAGCTAGCATCACTCGCAACTTCGCGGCTGGCCAGATGTATCTGCGCTCCAACTGTCAATGGAACCAAGAGTTCGAGCACAGCTATATCAAACGAGAGAGATGTTACAGCTAGGATCACATCCTTGGAGGTGAGACCTGGACTGGTTTGCATACTCAAAGCAAAGTTACGCAAAGCATGGTGCGTAATCATCGTTCCCTTTGGCTTACCTGTTGAGCCTGATGTATAGATCACATACGCTAATTGTTCAGGCCACAGCACAGGACGCGTTACGTTTTGCACTTTTCTCGCGGGCAAAGGCAAACAGATAATCTGTAGCTGTTCATCCGGGAAATGCGAGAGCAGATCCGCTTGGGTAAGCAACACTGAAGCTCCGCTATCAGTAAGCATAAACGCTAGACGTTCTTCAGGATAGACAGGATCAAGAGGAAGATAGGCTCCTCCACTTTTTAGAATGCCAAGCAAACCAATCACCATTTCTACTGAACGCTCTATACAAATGCCTATCACTTTACCTGGCCCAACATGATACTCTTTCTGAAGCACATCTGCCAGAATATCAGCTTGTCTGTTCAATTCAGCATAGGTAAGTGATTTCTTCTCGCTGGTCAGCGCATCCTGATAGACCAAGGCAACAGCGTTAGGTGTACAGGCAACCTGGGCTTCAATCAGAGCAGGAAGATAGGACTCATGTGTATAGTCAATACCAGTCTCATTCCACTTGACAAGCTGAGTATGATACTCCTCTTGCGTTAAGAGTGAGAGATCGGCAATCCTTTGCTTTGGTTGGGCTACAATTCCCTCCAGCAACGTTTGGTAATGCTTAAACAGACGCGTTATAGCCAGCTTATCAAAGCGTTGGGGATGATAACCCAATTTAAGCAAGCATTCTGCTCCAGGAATCACTGCCAGACTCAGCGGATAATTCGTCTGCTCGATTTGCGCCACATTCTCAATCGTGAGTTCTCCCAGCACCTCTTGGGCGATATCTAGGGGGTAGTTCTCGAAGACGAATAAACTCTCGAATAAGGGTTGTTGCCCTGTCATTTCACTCCACTGTTGAATATGCCACAATGGGGTATAGGCATACTGCCTGGCTTCTACTTGGTGAGCTTGTACCTGCTGTAACCAATGCCCTATATATGCTTCTGAGGAAACTGAGATGCGTACGGGAAGGGTGTTGATAAAAAGACCAACAATGGTGCCCATTCCTGTTAATGTCTCAGGACGACCAGAAACGGTAACTCCAAACACAACGTCTTGCTCACCGTTGTAGCGACTCAGCAAGAGCGCCCAAGCTCCTTGCAAAATAGTGTTCAGCGTTACTTTGTAGGACTGTGCCAACCGCTGAAGGTCAGTTTGCAATCTCGCAGACATCTGCCATGACTGTTCGGCATACTGTTCTTGCACTTCGTTAGCTGACGCTTGTGGGCGATCAATATTCAGTGAGGTTGCGGTAGTAAAACCTCGCAACTCCTGCCGCCAGAATGTTTCTGCTACTCTCAGATCTTGTTCCGCTAGCCAAGTAATATAGTTTTTATAGGGAGAGCTACTGATCCACTGTGGAGGCTGTTGCTGCTGAACAGCCTGGTAACAGGTCATCACATCTTTGAGGACCAGAGGCACGGACCAACCGTCAAGCAAGATGTGATGGTAACTCCAAACAAAGCGATAGGAGTCATGGTCTAGGTGAATAAGGGAGAGCCGCATCAGCGGAGCCTCTGAAAGTTGGAAGCCACGTACTTGATCCGCACTCAGAAAAGTTGCTAGGTTCTCTTGTTGCTCATGGGTAGGCATCTCGCACCAGTCGAGGTACTCCAGAGAAGCCATAGTCTCGCGAGAAACAATCTGGAGTGGTTGATCTAAACCTATCCAGGCAAAGGTAGTACGCAGAATCGGGTGGCGTGCGATCACTTGGTGCCAGGCATGTCTAAAGGCGGAAATATCTATGGGGCCACGAATGGTCCACGACCCTTGGCAGTAATAGATATCGAAGGCAGGATCATATAAACTATGGAAGAGCATTCCATGTTGCATCGGCGAAAGCGGATAGATATCTTCAATGTCTTTCCGCCCATTGACAATGCGATCTACCTGCTTTTGGGTTAACTGCGTCTGTGGAAAATCGGATGGGGTATACCCTCCCGCTTCAGGGGACAAACAATGCTGGATCAGTTCACGCAAGTAGGCCAAGTAGCAAGCTGCGAGGTGCTTCACAGTCGCAGCACGATAGAGCG
Source organism: Ktedonobacteraceae bacterium (assembly GCA_039923935.1). Taxonomy (GTDB): domain Bacteria; phylum Chloroflexota; class Ktedonobacteria; order Ktedonobacterales; family Ktedonobacteraceae; genus Paraktedonobacter. Next base: position 11,355 of record JBDTBU010000235.1, read on the forward strand.
CATTACTGTACGTCCAGTCTAAAACCAGACTTCCTCTGAGCACACTGGCGTTGATGTCTAGCAGCGAGGGGCGACGATGGCGAGAACTCTCCGTCTGCCCATGAGCCTCATGTGCTAGTTTGAACAGTGACATTTCACTCTCCAGATGATCAAACTGGCCCAGATAATTGAAACTGAGTTGCGGCTCGGAAACCTCGCCTAAGGTGGAGGAAACATCGCCCTCACTCGCCAGATACCGTAGCACCCCGTAACCCAACCCGCGCTGCGGAATATGACGCAACTGCTCCTTCACCCCCTTGAGCGCGGCTGCCGGGTCAGCAACCTCAGCAGTGTTTAACTGGAGGTACACGGGAAACTGCGTGGTAAACCAGCCCAGGGTGCGCGAGAGATCGATGCCGTCGATTACCTCTTCTCGCCCATGACCCTCTAACGTCAACCGCATGGTGGGTGTCCCAGTCCACTCAGCGATGGTTTGCACGAGCGCGGTCAACAACAGATCATTGATCTGGGTATGATAGGCGGCTGGCACCTGTTGAAGTAATGCCTGGGTCTCCGTTGTTGTCAAAGCGACGGAAACCGTCCGAGCGCTGGCGACGGTATTCTCTCCCCGTTGCCAATCAATCGGCAGTGGGGCGACAGGAACCTTGGCCACCCGCTGCCAATAGGGACGTTCCTCGCGCACATCGGCTGACTGCGCATACTCACGGAGACGTTCGGCCCAGTGTTGGAACGACGTGGTCTTGGCTGGCAACACCAGCGAGGCACCGTTGCTCGCCTGCTGATACGCTGTATGCAGGTCTTCGAGCAAGATACGCCAGGAGATGCCGTCAACCACAAGATGGTGAACAACGAGCAGGAGACGTTGCGACTGTCCCTGAATCCCAGTGATAAGACCAACATACAACAATGGTCCGGTTTGTAGGTTCAAGCTTGTCTGCATACGGTTAGCAACTTCCTCCAGTGTTGTTGGCACCGCTTCTGGCGAAAGGTGGGAGAAATCGATACTATCCACTGAAAAAGTATCATCTGGAGACACATACGACTGGTGCCAACCAGACTCATCGTGAGTAAAGCGGGCACGTAAGGCATCATGATGTCGTAGTATCTCACACAGCGCCTGTTCCAAAACATTCCGCTCTAATGGCTGGCGCACCTCTAAGAGTACTGCCTGATTGTAGTGCTGTGGGTCGGATTGTTGCTGCTCAAAAAACCAGTGTTGGATGGGTGTCAGAGGTACCGCACCAAGCACCAGTCCTTGCTCCGCCACTAGACTGGAAGTGTAATCCATCTGATCGACTACCGCTACCAATTCGGCTATCGTCGGATGATCGAAGAGGTGTTTAGCACTTAGATGCAAGCCTGCTTCATTAGCACGAGCCATAATCTGAATGGCAAGAATGGAATCGCCCCCGGACTCAAAGAAGTTGTCATAGATGCCGACTTCGGGCAAGCCAAGCACCTGTTGCCAGATTGTCGCCAGCGTATGCTCCGTGGAGGTGCTCGGAGCCACAAAGATAGTCGGCAGTTCATAGGTCTGACGATCCGGGTTGGGCAAGGCCCGCAGATCCACCTTTCCCGTCGAGGTCAGTGGTAAGGTCTCCAACACCAGGAAAGCCGCAGGGATCATGTACGCGGGCAACCGCTCTTGGAGGTACTCCCGCAGTTCGCTAACTGACGGTTCCCTCCCCGGCTCCTTCATCACATAGGCCACCAACTGCTTACCTCCCGCTCCCTCACGCGCTACCACTACCGCCGACTTCACTCCCTCATGCTCCACCAACCTTGCCTCCACCTCTCCCAGTTCCACTCGATACCCCCGGATCTTGACTTGCTGATCTCCACGCCCGATAAACTCGATATTGGCCGCACGCTCCGCCAATTGCCGCACCAAATCCCCTGTTTTGTACAAACGCGCTCCCGGCTGGGAACTGAATGGGTCTGGCACAAAAACGCTCGCCGTCAATGCTGGTCGGTTGAGATATCCCCAAGCGACTCCATCTCCTCCAATGTAAAGTTCTCCAATGACGCCAATCGGCACCGGCTGCAACCAGGCATCCAACACATAAAACTGGGTATTGGCAATCGGCAAGCCAATGGGCACTGCTCCCCTAATGCGTGCTCCCGCAGGTACCTGGTAGATGCTACAGCCCACCACCGTCTCCGTCGGCCCATATTCATTGAGGATCACCGTCCCGCTCACATGCTCCTGCCAATAGTCCAGCACATCCCCGCGCAAGGCTTCTGCTCCCACCACCAGCGTGCTGACCCACCCTTGCACATCCTGCACCGGCAACTGTTGGGTCAGCACTTCCAACTGTGAGGGGGTGATCTTGATCAGACTGAACCCTCCTTGCTCCTGCAACTGTGCCCGTAACTCCTCCAATGGCTCTGCCTGGGGCAGGATCAGCACGCTGGTTCCCACCAACAAGGGCGCGAACAAACTGGGGAAGATCGCATCCGCAGCAATGGAGGATTGCACCGGGGCACCACGTCCCTGCCGCGCCGTGTACGCGTCCACACACCACAGCAGGTAGTTGAGCAACCCCTGATGGGGGATCAGCACCCCTTTGGGTTTGCCCGTCGAACCGGAGGTATACATGATATAGGCCAAATGCGCTCCCGTCACTCCACTCTGCACCGGCCCCTTTGGTTGCTGAGCGATTAGCCCCCACTGTCGATCCAGTTCAAGCAACGAGACGCCCTCCACCACTGGCAGTCGCTCACACAAACGCTCGTGAGTGAGCAGGAGCGCAACCTGTGCATCCTGGAGCATGTAGGCCATCCGCTCAGCCGGGAA
>JBDTBU010000236.1:0-8191 GCA_039923935.1 Ktedonobacteraceae bacterium
ACGAGAAACAGCATTGAGAGTAGGCGTACGGGTACACCACGCGTTTGAGCAACCTCTGGATCTATCGAGGCGAAGAGGAGAGGCCGGAAGAGCACGCTAAGTAGGAGTAAGGTGATAATTCCGCTAGAGAGCGTGATCCACACATCGCCGCGTGTTACACTTAGAATCGAGCCAAAGAGTACATTTACTCCGGCAGCAGCATTCGAGCCGGATTGACTGTAGATGGTCAGGAAGAGCACGCCTAGGCCGAGCGCGAAGGAGAGTACCATGCCAATCTCCACATCGCGTCCACGCAAACGTTCGCCCAGTGCGCCCATACCCAACGCAGCCAGAATGGTCAGTACAAACATCCCAAATAGCGAGCCAACGCCGAGAATAGCCGCGCCAGCCGCACCCGCTAGGCCAATATCCGACAGCGCCTCGCTTGCGAATGACTGGGAGCGCAGGACGACGAAGTAGCCCATTACTGCTGCAATAATCGCGACAATCGTGCCAGCTAGATAGGCGTTTTGCACAAAATCGTATTGAAAAAGGTGAAGAAAGTCCTGCATAATACTCCTTTTAGCGTGCTGAGCCAATGATGCGCTCAGGAAGAGGCGTTTCCAGTGCGTTTGTATGGTTTTGAATGGGTAGTTCACGTTTACTGCGGGGCGTGTGCGCTGTTGGTCGGTCACTGCGTCCCATCCAGAGGGGCGAGAGCAGGCGCACCGGGAGATAGACGCCAAACGAGATCGTCGCAATAAAGAAGCTGGCTGGCCAGACGCCGTTTTCTGCCGCGAGATAGATGCCCAGGCAGGTATAGCTCACACCCAACACAACAGCCAGGGCCAGTGCTCGGAAGGGACTTTTTGCAAGACGTGTAGCCGTCGCTGCTGGTCCTATCAGGAGAACAAAGACGAGCAGTGCGCCAATTACCTTTACCGCGAGTGAAACCGTGATGGCTAGCAGGATCAAAAAGGCGATAGAGAGCAGGCGCACTGGCAGTCCGCGTGCCTCTGCTACTTCGGGATCGAACGAGCTAAACAGGAGCGGACGGAAGAGGAATACGATCAGAATGAGCGTAAGTACACTGGCAATAGCGGTAATCAGTACATCTTGTTGGTTGATGCCGAAGACTTGGCCGAAGAGAATAGCATAGACACGTTCGGCATAACCGGAATAGAGCGAAAGGAAGAGCAGGCCCAAGCCAAGTGCGAAGGTCATAATCACACCAATTGAGGTGTCGCGTTCGTTCGCTTCTTTGCCCAGCAGCCCGATGCCAATGCCCGCGCCAATGGTGAAGGCGAACAGCCCGACCACGGGATCTAGCCCCAGTAGAACCGCGCCCGCCGCACCGGCAAAGCCAATATTAGGCAGAGCATGTCCGGCAAATGTCAGGCCGCGCACAATCAGAAAATAGCCCATGATCGCCGCGATCACCGCAACGATGGAGCCAGCCAGCAGCGCGTTCTGGATGAAGGGATAGTGCAGGATATCAAACATTCTTGTATTTCCCAACTGGCAGAGAGAACGATACCACTCAACCTGCCTGTACACACGACGACCTACGTTTCTGCGCCAACGACAAAGAGCCGTCCTAACGCCTGCACAACTTCAACTTGCGAGTTATAGAGTTGGCTAAGGGTCACACTCGTAATCACTTCTTCTGGTGTACCAATCGCGCTCTGCCCGTTTGCCAAATAGATCACGCGGTCAATCACCGGCAGCAGGGGATTCACGTCGTGCGAGATTAGCAGCACCGTTACTCCACGTGTGCGACACACGTTCGCGACCAGCGAGACAATCTCTTGACCGTGTGTGATGTCCAGGTTGGCGAGCGGCTCATCCAACAATAACAGGCGCGGGTTGGTCAGGAGGGCTTGAGCAATCAACAGACGTTGTTGCTCACCGCCTGAGAGTTGGCCGATAGGCGCGTCAGCAAAGGCCAAAGCATTCACCTCGTCGAGAGCCTGATCGATGATGGCGTTGCGTTTGCGGTTGGGAAAGCCAAAGCCCCAGCGATCTCCGTCCAGGCCAAAGCCCACCACGTCGCGGGCACGCAAGGCTAGATCGGTCTCTAACTTGCGGTGCTGAGGCGCGTACCCAATGGCGCGATTGCCCCGACGCGGATCGTGTCCCAGCACGCGCACACTGCCTGCGGACGGTTTGAGTAGTCCCAGCAGCAGTTTGAACATTGTGCTTTTGCCCGCGCCGTTGGGACCAAGCACCGTGATAAACTCGCCTTGTGCGATGTTCAGGCTAAGATCTTCCAGCAAGACGCGTTTGCCAAATTGCACGCGTACATGCTCCAGTTCGATAGTTATTTCCTGTGTCACAATGGTACTCTCGTTCTTGTTGGCTAGCCGCCCAGTGCCGTTTGCAGTGCGTTGAGCTGATCTCTCATCCAGATTTGGTAGGTCTTGTTGGGTGGCATCAATTCTGTCACCGGGACAATTGGAATATGTTTGGCTTGTGCGAGCTTCTCCAAGTTGGTTGTCACTGGTGTCACCGTTTGCGCATTATAAATCAAAATCTTAATCTGTTGTTTGTTGATCTGATCGGTGGTGGTAATCACCGCATCGGCTGGTGGGTCGTTGCCCTCGGCGATAGCTTTCTCAAACTCAAACGGTGTCAAGACGTGCAAAGCTTCTGGTTCGGTTTGATAGAGGTAAATCGTCTCAGTCAAGCCTACAGGTGTCCCGTTATATTTTGCTTTGATCGCGGCTATTTCCTGCTGCAACGGCTGCAACGATTGTTTGAACATTTGTAGATTGCTATCGAAGCTTGCAGCGTCTATTGGGTCCAGTTTTTTAAAATCGGCGGTGATCGCCTGAGCAATTGCGGTGGCATTCTCAAAACTATACCAAACATGCACGTTCTCCGGCAAATGTTTCGTGGCGGCATCGTACCCTTTGAGCAGTAATCGCTGGCTATTAGGCGCAGAAGAGAGAATTTGATCCATCCAGTCGTCATATCCCTTGCCATTTTCGATCACTAGATCGGCCTGACTCACGGTGATACTCGTCTGCGCATTTGACTGGTATTCATGCGGATCAACGTTGGGGTTAGAGAGAATACTGGTGACAATAACATACTGCCCGCCCAGTTGTTTGGCAATATCGCCATAGAAATTTTCAGCGGCCACCACTTTGATCGTATGTGAAGTCCCGTGTGCCCCCGAAGGAGTGCTGCTACACGCGCTGAGCAGACCGAGCAAAGAGAACAGCAAGATAGAAATAAACCAGATTGATGTTTTCTTATGAGAACACATGAATCCCTCCGATGTGGATGAAAATACGCGAAAGTGTGCGAGATGCGGTCTCATTATTAATGAGACTACGTATCTTTAAAGAGCATATCATAGGTCAACCAAGATGTCAATGATATGAAGTCTCATTAACAAATCTCTATCATCAGATATCTCAGTCGGAGTCATATATACGAGCAATCTGGGAAAACACAAATATGTGCAAAATTCACTACCAAAAAAACGTTTTATGCTCGTCTTTACTATGCAAGATAGTGAAAACTATGTAAAAAGTAGATATGGCAACGTATTATCAATCTATACGCTACTAGCAACAAAGAAAGAAGGAAAGGACATGTTAGCGACACCTACTATAGTGGCAACGAAGAATGCTGTAGGAAAGAGTATTCAGTGGCTACACAAACTGTTTACAACCATCGAAACATTTCTTAACAAGATCTCTCGTATTCTGCAACGAGGAACCGGAATAGTTATCTGTCTGGGTGGATTGTGTGCCACGGTTGGCTGGTTATTGTCTACACTCCGTCCCGATCCACTGGGGCCGACTTGGAGCCTGGGGGTGTGGCTTGTTATCGTGGGATCATTGCTTCTCGTATTGGGGATTCTAGCCCTGCTTTCTCAACATATCCTACGCATTGGGATGGTTGGACGGTATGGCCTGATCATTTTTCTACTTGGCGCAATGATTGTGATTGCGGGAGCTTTTGCTGTTGATCTTTTTATTCTGCCTTGGATGGCGAAACTGTTTACTCAATTTCCCAATCTCGGCTCGGTGCTTCAGAATGGCTATAATACTGCTCAAAACGGCGTCAATAGTACCACCAATCAGGTGACGAATACCGGTTCCAGCGTTTGCAATACCATCTCTAATCCCTTTGGGGGTAGTAATAGTTGCTCTACCAGTGCGGCCACCAACGTTGTGCCCAATCAGCAGGTTCCCTCGTTGGGCGTGAATGACCTGTTGGCAAAAATTGGCTTGCCCTCAATTAGCGCTCTCGGCACGCTGGGCCTGGTTTTCTTGTCAGGTGCTCCGCTGGCACCGGGTTGCCTACTTGTGGGTGCGGTCTTGCTGATGGCTGGTGTGCGGCCTCGTTCTGCTCTGCTCCTCGTGATGTTTGCCGCGTTTATCAATCTTGGTGGGCAGTTCTTGCTGCATATTGCGTTCCTAGGGCCATTCTTGGGGGTCTTGCTCTTCCTCTCGTTGGCCTGGCTCGGCTTTAGCCTTTGGTCGCCATGGAAGTTCTCTGTGTTTGGCAGCATCCTTTCATCCGAAGAGCCACCAGATGTGAGCACAAGTACCTCGTAGATACACGTCCTTGTCGTTTGTTCGCAACATACAAGACATTTTTATTCCTCTGTTTTCACAAAGAAGGAGACGAAGCAATGGTAATTATTACGTACGTGATGAATAGCGGGCAGCCAGTTTATGCCTCTGCAACAATCGGATACAATGATCTGGGAACAGGCAACACTATTACAGTACCAAATGTGCAAGTCGCGGGATATGTGGCGAACGCGCATCCCTATCATCATGAGCGCGGCCATCTTATTGGGAAGCAACTGGGGGGTGATGGAACGGATGCACGCAATTTTGTGGCACTTTCTGATGGTACGAACGCGCCGATAATGTCTGATATTGAAGGGTTTGTACGCGAGATCCTGACCAATGCTGGCCCTGGCAGTAGTGTGTTTGTAGAAGTGACGGTGGATTACTCGGCTAACCACTACGCTGGCTCACCGGCAACTCCCTTTCTGGCAAACTCACCACTAGTGATACATGGTACTATGGTTGGTTCTGTTGAATATCATGTCTACGATGTGCAGGGAGGAGCAATTCTCTTTACCCGGCGCTATCCGAATGGCGTGGTTAAAAACCATGCTGCTCTCGGTTGCTGCTGAGATGCTACGTCACATTTCGACTATCCTGCTATTCTTTTGAGCCTGGGTATAGCAAGAAAGATGGTTGAAGACTTGCTACTCTGATTTTTCTGGTCTATAATAGCTGTATGGTTGTACAGCTATTATAGATATGAGGTATCATTAACATGTCACCATCACTTCCTGTCTCCTCAACGTGTGAGGACGCTGAATACGCGGATGTGTGCCAGCAGCAGCACTGCATTCATCCTGAACATGCGCTAGCGGTACGACAAAATGTCCTGGGCGTCGAGGTAGCTCGGCAGGTTGCATCCTTGTTTTCGATGCTGGCTGATCCGACGCGCTTGCAGGTGGTCTACGCCTTGCTCAACGCGCCTGCGGGAGAGTTGTGTGTGTGCGATCTGGCGGCGGGACTGGGTCGCGATGACACGACCATTTCGCATCAACTGCGTGTACTGCGCAACCAGCATATTGTCGCGATGCGCAAAGTTGGGCGCATGGTCTACTATCGGCTAGTTGATGAGCATATTCGCCAGGTATTGGCTCTAGGGCTGATCCACGCTGAAGAGCCGTTGCCAGCCGCGTTGCAGTCCTCACAGGAGGTAACGGTATGAGCATGGGACACGCTGGACACGATCATACTCATGGTATGGCGAAGCAGACGTTGCGGTTGGCTTTTTTCCTGACCCTGATTATCCTTGCTGCGGAGGTGACTGGCGGCATATTCGCCAATTCGCTGGCTCTGCTCTCGGATGCTGGACATGTGCTGACCGATATCTTCGCGTTGGGTCTGGCTTGGTTTGCCACGGCTCAAGCTGAACGGCCAGCGAATGCACGCAACACCTTTGGCTACCATCGTGTCGGAATCCTGGCTGCGCTGGTCAATTCGCTGACCCTCATCCTGATTACCCTCTGGATTCTGTGGGAAGCGATCCAGCGTTTCCAGCACCCAGAGGCGGTTCAGCCACTTGCAATGTTTCTTGCTGCGAGTGTTGGCATTGGGGTTAACCTCTTTATTGGCTTTGGCTTACAGAAAGAGAAGGATAACCTCAATGTACGCGCGGCGGCCCTACACGTCTTTGGCGATATTGGCGCAAGCATAGCTGTCATTGTGGCTGGTATCATTATTCTGCTGAGTGGCTGGAATATGGCCGATCCTCTGCTCTCCATCGGGATCGCGGTGCTGATTGCCCTGGGGTCATGGCGCATTTTGCGTGAAACGACTGATATTCTTCTGGAGGCTGTGCCAAAGGAGGTTAACCTCTCCGCGCTTGTGCGTGATATGATGCGTGTGAGTGGTGTCCAGGATGTGCATGACTTGCATGTATGGTGTATTACCAGCGGCATATCCGCGCTCTCCTGTCACGCCCAAATCGACGATCTACCGCCCAGCCAGAGCGCTCTCATCCTCACTTCTCTTGAGAGCATGTTGCGGGAGAAGTATCGTATTGGGCACACGACTATTCAGTTTGAGAGTTATGCTCACGATGGATACTGTTGCGCTGATGACGGCCTGTATTGTCAGATGAAAGTCGCGGAGCATCACGATCACAACCACGACCACGATCACGATACCGCTAAACAAGTGGCGGGCGCGTCGCAGAAGGAGCGTATCTGATGGCGGAATCAGTGCTCTCTTCCGCGCAACTCACTCGCGTACGCGAGGTACGTCTAGGCGTGTGGGTTGAACTGGTGACAATTGGCTGGATGCTGATTGAAGCAACTGTGGCGTTGTTTGTCGGCTTTGCTACACGCAGTGTCTCATTGCAGGGTTTTGGGATCGATAGCGTGATTGAACTTATCGCAGGTGGCATCTTGCTCTGGCGTTTGCGCGTTGAGCAACGTGGCGGTTCGCTCGACCTGATTGAGCGGGCAGAACGACGCGCGGCCTGGGTGACGGCGTTGAGCCTGTTCGCACTCTCGTTTTATCTCGTTGGTGCTAGCGCCTTGACCTTGTTGATACGTACGCGGCCAGAGGCGTCCTGGTGGGGTCTGGGTCTGGCACTAGCGGCGGCGCTCATCATGCCGCTACTTTGGCAGAGCAAGCTGCGGATCGCCGGACGCATTGGCAGTGCCGCGCTCAAGGCTGATGCTGCGTGCAGTGTCACCTGTGCCTATATGTCTGTGGCACTCCTGCTGGGTCTACTGCTCAATCGGCTCTTTGGCTGGTGGTGGGCTGATCCGCTGGCTGGGCTGGCCCTGGTCTATTTTCTCGTACGCGAAGGACGTGAGGCTTGGCACGAAGCGCGTACAGGCGAGACGTGTCACTGTGGCAATGATGAATAGATGGATTTCGGGCACTGGTGAGATAGATCAAGAGATGTGGTATACCCAACGTGGAGAAGCATGTCAAAGCGTTGTTGGAGGTTTGCTATGAAACAGTTGAGGAGCAGCGAGCGTGCTTGTTGCTCCTCAACTGTTTCATTAGTGACAAGATGATTCTTTACAGGATAAAGCGTGTGACCCGTTTTGTGTATCGGATACACACTCCTGCTGGTTTGAGACGTGGGATTCACTCGCCGTTGGGGCTTCTTCGCCAAGAAAGCTCGCGGCCTCACCGGCATCGATCAGTTGTAGCTCCTTAATAATCGCCCGCAATTCACCTGTTGTTGCCATAACATATACCTCAATTCATAATAATCTGGACGTTTTTTCGACTTCGCAACCACCCATACATCGAGCACCCGCAAATATATATACCGTGCTAGATGTTTGATCTTTATACAATATGTTTCTTTCTATTGTGGGCAAGAACGGTCGTCGCCACTTTGGTCTACATGATTATAAACGGTTCAGAATGCGGATTGCATCACAGAAGAGGGTACAGGTAGGCCAAAAGGTCTACTTGTACTCACGAGTTGCTGTGGCATATACTAAAGCGGAACTTTTTCTCTGTGCCCAATCTTAGAGTTGCAAACTGATTTCAATACATACATAGGAGATGTTAATGGCGAGCAAACACTATACTGTCGCGGTTATTGGCGCGGGACCGGGTGGCTATGTGGCCGCGATTCGCGCTGCTCAGCTTGGTGCCAGCGTGGCAATTGTCGAGAAGCAGTACATGGG
>JBDTBU010000237.1:0-7433 GCA_039923935.1 Ktedonobacteraceae bacterium
AATAAAGAGGCGCACCACGCGAGTAGTAAAGCTCATGCGGTGCGCCTCATGTTTAAGTGCACTGTTTATGCGACTGGGTAGCGAAAATTAGTAGCGGTCGCGATAGCCGCCACCACCGCCGCCGCCATTGCCGCTGCCGCCCCGGCCTCGGTTCTGGCTTTGGAAGCCGCCGCCGCCACCGCCACGATTGCCGCCGCCGCTACCGCCTTCTGGGCGCTCGCGGGCTTCGTTCACCGTGATGGTGCGGTTGCCCATGTTTGTGCCATTGAAACGTTCAATGGCAGCATTGCCTTCGTTGCCGTCGGCCATCTCAACAAAACCAAAGCCCTTGCTACGCCCTGTGGCACGGTCAGTAATGACTGTAGCCATAGTCACGTTGCCTGCTTGTTGAAAAAGATCAATCAGGTCTTGCTCAGTTGTTTGATAGGGGAGTCCCCCGACGTACAGTCTCATCGAACCTCCGCCTGCGATACCCCCACCTGTAGGTGCGAGGAGGAAGCAGGCGTTCCTTTTTTTTGAAGCAGGGGGGATACCCCTTGCCATAGAACATCAATCGTGTGGCTTCAACAAAGTTCTACTGTTCTTTGGGATGCCTACGATACATTATAGCACGCCATAGGGAAATTTCATTTTTTTTGTTTTTCTGATTCAGAAAAACTCAACAGCATACTACTACCTCTACCATGACCAACGAAAAAGGCGGTTGACTTTTTGCAACATGGCTGGTATGCTTACAGCAGCAATACAGGACAGTCTGACCCGTGTGAAGCGAACAGAGTACGGGATGCGGCAGCCGACAGCGATCCGAAGGAGAGTGAGAGTTCGGAATGGTGTAGCCCTCCCAGAACGCCTTCGTGAGCGGCCTGCCGAAGAAAATTTTCTGCGTACGAGCAGAAAGTAAGTAGGCGCGGATGGGTGGTTCCCATGCAGCAGCATAACCAGCAAAAAAGTGGTCACATTCCAAAATCCGTTACAACGCTGTGGGGAAATGCACTGGTTAGTGCAGGAAGTGACAATTAGGGTGGTACCACGGGCGTGTACACCTGCTTCACTCTGAAGCAAGCCTGCACTCTCGTCCCTTCAATGTCGGACAAGAAGGGGCGGGATTTTTTTATGTCCAGCTCCTTCTCAGGAACATTTTTTGAAGGAGTTTTTCCATGGCAACCAATCTTTCGAGCAACACCACGACAAGCGTTGCAAGCGGCACAGGCGATAGCGCCACTGATCTCGCGTTGCACAAAATCGCCTCCGTCGAGGCGCTTCAGGGCAAGCATATTGCGTTGGCCTATTCGGGCGGCCTGGACTCGACCCTATGCGTTAAACTCGCCGAACTCAAGTATCACGCCCGCCAATTGACCGCCATTAACGTCGATGTCGGCCAGGGCGCTGATGAGATCGAGACAAGCCTAGCACGCGCCCATCAATTGGGCATCACGCCAGTGACGCTCGATGTCAAACATGAATTCACTGAACAGTGGCTGACCAAAGCTATCCAGGCCAATTCGGACTACAACGGCTATCCCGTCTCGACCTCGATGACACGCCAGTTGATCGCCGCTCGTGTGGCTGAGAAGGCTCTGGAACTGGGCTGCGACGCGCTGATGGAGGGATCAAGCGGCAAAGGCAACGATCAGTATCGTATGCACAACGTCTTCAGTCTCTTCGCACCCGGTTTGCCCATTTTTGTGCCGGTACGCGACTTCGACCTGACACGCAACGAAGAGCAACTGCTGCTAGAATATTATGGTGTGCATGTCGAAGAGTTGATTGTTGGTGGCGATGATAAAACCATGTGGTGCCGCTCGATTGCGAGCGGTGGCATCGATCTAACCACCGAACTGCCCGATGACATCTGGATGTGGCTGGTACCCCCGCAAAAGGCGTCGCACACCCCGACGCGCCTGACCCTGACGTGGCAGAACGGCCTGCCCATTGCTCTGAACGGCGAAACACTGCCACTGGACCAACTTATCGGACAACTAAACGTGCTGGCGGGCGCTAACAGCATTGGCAAGATTGATATCTTCGAGGACGGCATCATGGGCCTCAAATCACGCGAGATTTACGAAGCTCCTGCCGCTACGTTGCTGCTCAAGGTGCATCGCGATCTTGAACAGTTTTGTCTAACCAAAGAGGAAATTCAGTTGAAACGCCAATTAGAAGCACAATGGGCAAAGATGGTCTATCACGGCGAATGGTTCCACCCGCTCAAGGACGCGCTCGATGCCTTTATTGCCTCGACGCAAAAGGCCGTGAATGGCGAGTATGTCGTCGAACTCTACAAGGGGAACATCGACATCATCACACGCAACTCGCAGAGCAGCCTCTTCTTCCCCGATGTGCGTTCGATCAAAAGCGCCAGCTTCAACCAGAAGGAGTGCGCTCCAGCCGCGCACATTCGCGGTCTGCCCTACGAGTTGATCGCGCGACGCAATAAGCTGGCTGGCATATAATACTAAAGGAAACATTCATCATGACCAAACTCTGGCAGAAAGGCTACCGCTTGCATGAGCAGGTGGAACGCTTCGAGTCCGCACAGAACAGCCTGCTCGACAATCGCCTGATACGCCACGATGTCTGGGGGTCACTAGCCCATTCCGCGATGCTCAAGAAGATTGGCATCTTGAGCGATGAGGAGTGTGGGACGTTGCACAAACATTTGTGCAATATCCTGCGCCTCGCGGATGAGGGCGATTTTACCGTGACACAGGCAGATGAGGACGTACATACCTGCGTGGAGAATTACCTGACCGAACAAGCAGGTGAGGCAGGCAAAAATATCCATACTGCACGTTCACGCAACGATCAGGTACTGCTCGACCTGCGTTTGTATGGCAAAGAGCAACTGAACACAGTCGCGGAACGCTTGAGCGGCTTGTGTCAGGCGCTACTGACCCTAGCATCTGAGCACGCAGATACGCCCATGCCGGGCTACACGCACATGCAACGGGCCATGCTTTCCTCGGTGGGACTCTGGGCCGCGAGCTTTGCCGAGTCCCTGCTGGACGATGAACAGTTGCTCGCCACCGCCTATCAGCTCAACGACCAGTCGCCACTCGGCTCGGCAGCGGGCTACGGCGTGCCCCTGGCCATTGATCGACAGTATGTTGCGGACCTACTGGGCTTCGAGCGTGTGCAGAACAATGTGATCTATGCACAGAACAGTCGCGGCAAAATCGAGGGTGCTATTGTGCAGGTACTCATGCAGATCATGCTTGACCTGAGCAAGTTCGCGCAAGATGTGCTGCTCTTCACAACACTCGAATATGGCTTTTTCCAGGTACCACAAGAATTGTGCGTTGGCAGTAGCATTATGCCGCAGAAGCGCAATGTAAGCGTTATGGAATTAGTACGAGCGCGTACTGCGACGATGCTGGCGCTGCAACAGCAGATTCTCGGTATCGTCAGCGGGCTGCCTTCGGGTTTTAATATGGATTATCAGGAGACCAAACGGCCCTTTATGGATGCGTTGGACATTGTGTTGGAGAGTCTGGAGATTTGTACCCTGGTCGCCAGTAACCTCAGCATCAATACGCCCAACTTGGTCGCAGCCTGCACCTTTGAGCTCTTTGCCGCCGACAGCGCCTACGAGATGGCCGCGAGCGAACATATCTCGTTCCGCGACGCCTACCGCATCGTCGGCAAAGAGGTTACGGCCAAGATCGACGCAGTGCGAGCGGCTGGTCAGGCGCTACCTAGCGAGAGTCTCCCCGCGCTTGTGCAACGTCTGCACGCACGGGCACACCTGGGAGGTGCGGGCAATCTCGGCCTGGAGCAATCCCAACAACGTTTGGAGCAGATTGAACAAGCCTGGCACGCTCGCTCAGAACACTTTGCCACGGCTATTGAAAAGCTCTTGCAGTATCCTCAAACTTACAGTATCCTCAAAGCGGATCGTAATCTTGAAGAAGTATAAAGAGCAAAACCATAAAAGTCAAGTAGCTTTGCATTTTTAGGAGGACTCATTCTTATGTCAACTGTCGTACTAGCGTACTCTGGCGGCTTGGACACCTCGGTTTCGATACGCTGGATCAAAGAAAAATATGGTTTGGACGTAATTACGCTGACCATCGATGTGGGCAGCGAGCGCGATCTACCAGCTATCGCCAAACGTGCTGAACAGATCGGCGCGGTCAAAGCGTTAGTCGTGGATGGACGCAATGATTTTGTGCGCTACTTCGTTTGGCCAGCTCTGCAAGCGGGCGCGATCTACGAGGGGCAATATCCACTAGCCACAGCCCTGGCACGACCCTTGATTGCACGTCTACTCGTTGAGGTTGCACGAGCTGAGGGTGCAGTCGCGGTAGCGCATGGTTGTACGGGCAAGGGCAACGATCAGGTGCGCTTCGATGTCTCCGTGCAGACCCTCGCGCCTGATCTCAAGATCATCGCCCCGGTCCGCGAGTGGAGCATGACGCGTGACAACGAGATCGCATACGCGGCTGAGCATGGCATTCCCATTTCCGCAACCAACGCCAGCCCGTACTCGGTGGACCAAAACCTGTGGGGACGCAGCACCGAATGCGGCATCCTCGAAGACCCCTGGGCTGAGCCGCCCGCCGATGTCTACGCCTGGACAGCCAACACGCCGCCCAGCGAGCCAATTTACGTCGAGATCACCTTCAAGCAGGGCATTCCCGTGGCCCTGAACGGCGAGGAGATCGACGGGGTGACGCTGATCGAGCAGATCAACGCGCTGGCCGGTTCATACGGCATCGGGCGCATCGATCACGTCGAGAACCGCTTGGTTGGTATCAAGTCGCGTGAGATTTACGAGGCACCAGCAGCAGTAGTCCTACTCGCAGCGCACGCGGCCCTGGAAAGTCTCACTCTAAGCCGGGATCAGGCACGTTTCAAAGAGAGCGTTACAGGCGAATATGCGCGGCTGATTTATAACGGGCAGTGGTATAGTGCCCTGCATCAAGATCTCGCCACGTATGTGCAGAGCACGCAGCGATTTGTCAGTGGCACAGTGCGCCTTAAACTCGCTCCCTGGCATTGTTCGGTGGTTGGGCGCAAGTCTGAGCACTCGCTTTACAACCATGCTCTGGCAACCTACGATACCGGCGATCAGTTTGACCACAACGCCGCGCTGGGCTTCATCAAGCTCTGGGGCTTGCCGCTCACCACGCAGGCCCAGGCGCAACTACTGCCCTCACTCGGCATAGAGGGCAATCTGTTGAAAGGCGTCGAGGGTAATCTGCTGGGAATTGGGAAACAAGCGGAAGAATAACACAAACAGGCAGGGCAGGCGTATTTCGAGTGCCTGCCCTGCTTTATACTCACTCACCTGACTCCAGGCTTTCCATCAGTTCAAGGAAGTATTGCTTAAATTCTTTGGCAGTACGCGCAAGACTCAAATTAAGCGATATATCCTGTAGTTGCTCGATTTCAGTAATTTGATCAAGTTTGGCCTTAACCATTTTTGAAAGCGAGGGAAAGCGCTTCTGCACGATGAATTCAATATTCTGTTGTGCTTCCAGTAGCCGTCCTTGCGCTATAAGCCGCTTAAAGGTTGGGCCTTCTTCGATATTTCGTAACATTGCAAACCTCCTACTCAGTCGTAACTGATCCTCTTGTGAGGTGAAAACCTGATCGGCGAATAGTCGCGCTAAGGCCAGTAACACACTATCATTTGCTTCTTGCAGCCGAGTGACGACTTCATCCAGCACCTCAAAGGTTCTGCCGCCTTTGCTCAGAATGAACAGGGGTAACACCCCCAGCAGGTTTGTCTCCCGCAGTTCCTCGACGGTCCGCTTGGTCAGCTCAATGCTGATATAATCGAACCAGAGTAAACGCCGTTTTCCTGCTCGCAGTTCCACACATAATGGTGGTTCTTTCAACTTTCCGATCTTTTGCAGGTAGATCACGCACGACAAGACAGGCAGTTCATACTCATCCATCGCTTCAAGGCTGTACCTCAGCAGGCGTCTGCCGATCTTCTTGTCTTTTGATGCCTGTATCTCCACATTGATCAGAAACCTCTCACCTTCATACTCCACCTCGATCAACCGGTCCAGGCGAATCTCGCGCATCTGGTACTGACTCTCGTGTCGGGTGATATAACGCGCCCCTGGCAGGACCAGCTCTACAAAATCCTGTGGACGCTCTTTCAGCAAATCCTTCGCATACAAATCCCACGTTATTGTCATTCCTCTGCGATGTTCCTTCCGTGTACAACAAGTGTACCATAGAAGAACGCCCACACGAAGCTCACACGTTTTTTGCAATCTTCGAGAGACCGTTCCTCTGCTACATATCCAACGATAGATTTTTTGAGCAGCGATTTTTTCCTGCTCGGTTATCTCATACGTGTCTTTTTCCAAAAGCGGAAAGCAAAGGAGCGGTGTTTATCGCAGAAAATCGCTGTCAGCCCTGCTGCGCGTGTGGTGGAGCGAAATAAAAATAGGTGTGATATTCAGATGAAATTCGCCAAATGGTAAAGCGCTCAATCTACCGTGGGACAGGATGCAGACTTTGGGCGAGCACGCCGAAGGCGATAATGGCTAGGCAGATGGCGATGATGACCAGGGTCACGAGAATCGCGATACGGCCAGTACGGTGCAGTTGCGGATCGTCGGGCTGGTACGGGATTGGCTGGACTTCCGCGAGATTGCGCAGATCAGCGAGCAGGACGCGCATGGATTTGTAGCGTTTCTCTGGGTCGCGGCGAATGGCCCGCATGACAACGGTGGCTAGCGCGGGAGAGAGTTGTGGGTTGTAGGTCAGGATTGAGGGCGGGTCTTGGGAAATATGCTGGTTCATGATCGCGAAAACATTCTCGCCATCAAACGGCGTGCGGCCACACAGCATCTCGTAGAGGATAATGCCGACTGCGTAAATGTCGGAGCCAGCCAAGCCGCGTTCGCCACGCAACTGCTCAGGCGACATATAATCGGGCGTGCCCACCGTCTCGGAGAGGCCGCGCCACGTCACGCGGCGTGCCCCTTCCAGCAGAGCTACGCCAAAATCAATAATTTTGACGCTGCCATCATCCTGGAACATGATGTTTTCCGGCTTGATATCGCGATGAAAAACGCCCTGCTCATGGCAATATAGCAGGGCATCACAAATCTGATCGGCGATGCGCAAGATTTCTTCAGCGGCCAGCAACTCGCCAGCGCGATCCTCTAACACCTGACGCAGATTACGCCCCTCGATATATTCCATGACCAGATATTGCTCGCCGCGCTTCTCGTCAGTGTTCAGCAGGTGTTGGATGTGGGGATGATTCAGGCGGCTACCGATTTCTGCTTCGCGTCGATAGCGTTCAAAGACGGCGATATTGCCAATCAGATCGTCGTTGGGAAATTTGAGCACGACTGTACGCTGGTCCCGCAGATCGCTGGCCAGATAGACACGGTTCATACCGCCCTGACCAAGCAAACGGGCAATTTCGTAATGATCGATGTGTACACCGGGCGTATAGACTG
>JBDTBU010000238.1:0-5046 GCA_039923935.1 Ktedonobacteraceae bacterium
AATGGTACATGGTAGTTCATTCCTTCACGTTAGGTATGATGCAGTGGTTCATTGGGATGAACCAGCGAAAGGAGTACTTCCAATGGCAGCAGTTCAAGGTCCCACGATCAGTACGATCCTCACACAAGTGTCCTGTGGATCGCAAGGGAACGTGTGGGGGGTTGATGCGTCCCATAATATCTATCACTACCAATCCTCCGATGGGACGAACTGGACTCACGCTCAGATACCTGGTACATTAAGCCAGGTGAGTGCCGCTGCTGATGGGACGGTTTGGGGCGTGAATGCAGCAGGTCTCATCTATCGCTACGTAGGAAACAATACCTGGACGCTTATCTCCGGGAAGCTTGCACACGTCTCTGTTGGCTCGGCAAGTCTCATCTGGGGCGTGGATCCTAATGGTCTCATCTACCAATACACTGGCAGCGCTTGGACGCAGATCCCCGGTAACCTCAAACAGGTGAGTGTCGCTGCTGATGGGACGGTTTGGGGCGTGAATGCAGCAGGTCTCATCTATCGCTACGCAGGAAATAATACCTGGACACAGATCCTTGGGCATGGGCAGGGGGCTAACGCCGAACTCGCGAATGGAAATGGGACATTCACGCTCGTTTCTGTTTCTATGCCGCCTGCGAGTGGGGTTTTTGCGCTGGATGCATCGAGTCCAGATTCGAGTCTTTGGAACTACAACGGTGGTAACCCATCGAATACGTGGAGTCCCTTCTGGGATAGCACGACGATAACCTCTTGTTCTTTTGCTGCTGATGGATCGTGGGCATATATTGATCAAGGTGCGACCATTTACCAATCTTACGTCTGATATCGTGTCAATCAGGGGTGAAATGCGCGAAGCTTTTTAACCATTCGTGAAGAAGACATGCTCCGACCCGCCTGCGATCGCCGAGCATGGTATTCACGCAAAGGCGGTTACTGATCTGTCACTAGGTGCAAAGCGAGCAGTCCTGATTTACCAGAGCAGGGAGAAGTGGTCGCTTGTCCAACTCGCACCTCTCATGATGGACAGGTTCATGCTCACGCAACCTTGTCAACCAATTTTCTCTGACATCCCATCATAAATCCTGGGGGCGTGCTAGAATCAAGAGAGAAGAAGGGGAGCACAGAAAGGAGGGCAGGCATGGAATGGCAAAGCAACTGGACGGACCCTTTCCAACAGGACTTGAAGCCTTTCGCCTCCTTGATCGGGGATCGCAGGACGTGGCAAACGGTGCTGGAAACGGTCAAAGGGATCATTGCGAGCGGCAGTGTGATCGGGAAACGCATCGCCTCATCCTCACCAGAACTGAGCAGGAGCAAGGATGGGGGACAACGGGTGTTGCGGATGGCCAAAGGGGAAAGCACCAAACGCTCGGAAATCGATGCCGAACAGGTGACGGCCAAACTGCGGCAGGTGGGGATCGCGCAGTTGGCGCAGGTGGAGGAGGAGGACGTGTGGGTGATCGGCGATGGCTCGGATCTGTGTAAACCATACGCGCAAGAAATGCCGTATCATGATGGAGGTCCTCAATGAGAACAAGGAGGTGGTGCCCGGCTATCGGACCCTGACGGGGATTGGAGTGACACCAAAGCGTCGCGGTATTCTCTCCCAGAAAGTGCTCAGTAGCGAGGAACCCGGCTTCCTGAGCCGAACCGGCGGAGGTGCAAACAATGCTCTCGACGGTGAGTACGGCTCTGGCGGAACGGAAAGTCAGCAAGCAGGTGACTTGGCTGTTAGAGAGCGGCTTTGACGATGTGGCGGTGTGGCGCACGATCTTCGAGCAGCAGGAGCACGTGGTGTGCCGGGTCTCTCACCGCGATCGCATCGTGCAGTGGCAGACAGAGCAAGGAGAGTGGACAAGCGGCCCGCTGCAGGAGGCTGCAGCGCGACTCACGTTGCTGGCAGCGGTACGCACGACAATGGAAGTCCAGTGTGGCAAGCAGGCTCACCCCAAGAAACAAGCCGTCGAGGTGGAGATTTCGGCCTGCCCTTTCCAGATCACCTATCACAGTGACGTGCGTCGTCCAAGCCAAGGGAAAGACCAGATCCTGCGCAAAGAACTCTGGCTCGTCCAGGTGCTGGTGCTGGATACCACCCTGGAGCCATGGTGGCTGATCACGGACTGGCCAGGGGAAACCGAAGCCCAGGCCATGCGCCTCTTTTGCATGTATCGCCAAAGATGGGCCATCGAAGACAGCTTCACGTGTACGAAGACCTGCCTGGGCTGGGAGGGGGTGCAAGTGCTTGATTGGCAGGCAATCAAGACCCTGGTGGCGCTCGCCTGGGTCGCTGCCGGTTTTTTAGACGAGATGGGCGTGACGTTCTCCTGGGAAGAAGGACAAGTGCTTGCCAGACTGGGAGGCTGGGTCCCCCATACAGGCCGCTTTCCTGGCAAAATTGTCCTCTTGCGCGGCTTGGCGCGGTTGCTAGAGATGTTCACCACGCAAGCGATCCTCTCGCGCTATGCCTCCGAGCATGGCGGCTTGCCTCCCAAGATTGCTGCTTTCTTCCATGGTCGCTCTCCTCCTGGCGAGTTATGATGGGATGTCAGACACTATCTGTCAATCCCAGGATTCTGAGGGAAGAATCTGTAGAACTTTCCGGGCGAACGAACACGTTTTGAAGAGATTTCTCAACCAACGATGGCCCGCAGAGCTATGCAATTTTCTCCCTCAGAATCCTGGGATTGACACACTCTCTAAGAGATCGTTACCATTTTGACATAAAGCAAAGGCCCACGATCACCACCAAGGCGACTGCGGGCCTCTGCAGCCTCTATCAACACACATAATGGACGGGACTACCAAGGGTGTCCAGAGGAGAAATAGGGCGGTTGTAGTGGCTGGGAATGAGGGGGTTTCTTCCCAGATTGCTGCCCTAAAGCTTCTTGAGAAGATAAGGGAGCGTCTAAGCCAGCAGATGCACGCAAATCCCGAATAAGGGGATCTAACAGGCCTCCGCTTGGTAAAGGTGCCACTCCATTTTGTAATGCTTCTCTTATCCGGTGAACTTCTTGTTCGATTTGATGCAAAACGAGGTCTGTCTGTTTCGAGTTTTGCAAACGGTTAAAAAGGGTATTGAGGGAGGAAGCAATCTGCCAAAGGGAGTGTGTCTGGGGAAGTGTGGCGCGAATAGTAAAATACCCATTCGCTGCTTTTGCAAGAATCCCTACAATCTCCTGGACGCCAGCTTCAAGCTGTCTGTGCTCTTCTGCAATGAGTTGCTTTTCCGTCTTTATCGATTGCTGCAATTCAACGATGACTTGCGCACGGTCAGCACGCAGAATGGCCTGATCCGTTGACCTCACTTCAATGAAACTGAGTAAACAACCCCCTATCTGAATAATGATGGGACGGGCAAAGGCAATGGTCGGGCCATGCCACACATTCATAAGCGCGAGAAGGTCAGGGGCGTGTGGAAGCACATAAAAATCGCCTAGGATACAAACGATATGGAACACCATGAACGCCCAAAGAAAGCGGCGTCCGAGCAGGACACCGACGGCAATAAGAGGAATCACAAATAAATCAAAACTGAGCAACCAACCTGTGCTCAATCCCCCTGGAGCAGTAATGAGTGCACCCTCAATCACGGCATCCATGGCAAGGACTAAAAGGAGCGCTGCCAGCACTTGTTGCCCAACTCGGTTACAGAACAGAGCCAAGATCGCGGTGGCCATCAGCACAATAATCGCACTCGTGGTTCCCATACCCTCAGATTGTGCTTGCTGGAGAAGCAAAAGCGGGGCAAAGAAGACGAACGGGGCTGTCCAACTTGTCAACTGGCTACGGCGAAGCTGTTCACGCTCCTGATGCGTGGTCGCCAGATCATACTGGCTAGCACCAGGCGGCGCAGTGAGACGAAGCCACCACCGTTCACGGTGCGGTTCTTCTGAGGGTATCATTTGTGCGTTTCTCTGCATCATGTCCTCCTATGTAGAAATGGCGACAGGTACCTACAAAGCTCATCTGGTTGTTTCTGTACAGAATGCTGTCATTCTCTCCGCTCTGGCGAACTCACCAGCTGCGCTGAGTGCACGAATGGTCGCCAATAAATCGATATCTGTCAATGAATACCCCGATTTTTCATGGGTATTGTGCATATAGATTTCTTGAAACACAAAATGGGAGCGTTTCATGACCTGTAAATAACTCGTATGAACGAGCGCGAGCGCATGCCAGCGCCCTGTCTTCTCGGCTACATGGTACGCTGCCGCGTACGTGAGATCGCGTGCGATCTCACAATTAAAGCGAGTGGAAAGGGAAGGGGGGGTGTACCAACGCCCTCTACGGACACAAAAGCGGGTTAATTCCAGGAAGTCACGACAATCGTGTTGACTTGCGAGCGCGGCGAGCGCCGTGTCAGGAATCATTCCTGCTGCATAAAATTCGTTGGCTACCATCGAATCTTGCCAATGATGTAACTCGAAAATGCGTACTCCTCCTAAAAGAGACTCATTTTCATTATGAACACCATATACTCCATAAATAGAGGTAGAAGGCGTTTCCTGCTGATCGTAATGGTCGCGTTCCCGCCCCTCTTCATCCACAAATATCTTCCATTTTAACCGGTGGACAAAAACAGTCGCTCGTAAGCGTTGATACTCATCTTGGCGTGCGGTATCATGCGGGAAAATACGCTGTACACGCTGAGAGGCGAGACAGGTGGTATCGACACATTTGTGAGCGTGGTGAGTTTGGACACACCTTTGTTCAATAAGACTCATGATGGTACCTCTAGCTGATTTCATTCGACATACAAAGTATAGAATGTTCAAGAGATTACTGCAAAGAAGTGAAGGAGAGTAGCTCTTTTGGGCTAGCGTTTGATCGTCAGAAAACAACGGTATGTTAAGCCACCTCATCATTTCATACGTACGTACAGATGTTTCATGACCGAACATAGGAGCAGGGTTTCTGCTATTTTGAAAAGATTACCATTGCTCTCACCCCTGATCTGGCTGCAACGGTTCAAGAAGCCGTTGCGAGCGGAGGCTATGCCTCTGTCAGTGAAGTGATCCGCGAAGCCTTGCGCGACTGGCGTGAGAGACG
>JBDTBU010000239.1:0-27614 GCA_039923935.1 Ktedonobacteraceae bacterium
CCGAAATACCTAGGATACGGGCTGGCCCCAGAAGCTTACGCGCAAGCTGCACAGGCATATCGTCGTCCTGACCAAGATGCACGCCATCAGCGTCCACCGCCAAGGCCACATCGATGCGATCATTCACAATCAGCAGTGCTCCATGCTCGCGGGTCAGGCAGCGCAAGGCCAGACCTTCCTCGACAAGCTGGCGTGTGCTAGCCTGCTTGTCGCGCAACTGAATGACCGTTGCACCTCCCGCCAGAGCAGCCGAGGCTACATTCAGCATGTCGCGCCCGCGTGACCACTCGCGTGCAGTTAGCACATGCAATGCTAGACGTGGGATTAACTCTTCACGCCTCCAAACGCTGCTAGCAGATTCTTCGGGAAGCATCACAGCTTGCTCACTTTCTGCTGAGAGAGGGCAGGCCATTGCCAGAAATGGGCCAGGGGGCCGTGTCCGTGTCCCAGACCAGGAGCAGACTGAATTGCGCCTGTGACATACTGCTTGGCCTCGCTCACTGCTTGCTCTATAGCGTAGCCACGCGCTAGAAAGGCTGTGATAGCGGCGGAAAAGGTACAGCCAGTCCCATGCGTGTGTTGTGTCTCGATGCGCTCAGCGTGCAATTCGATACAACGCGAGCCATTAAAGTAGACATCGATTGGCTCGGCAGTACGATGGCCGCCCTTGATGACCACATGGCGCGGCCCCAGTTCATACAACTCGTGGGCGGCTACTCGCATGTCTTCAAGGGTTTCGATGCGTAGTCCAGTCAGTACCTCCGCTTCCGGTAGATTGGGCGTGACCACCTCTGCCAAGGGCAGCAAGACAGTGCGCAACGTCTTCACCGCATCAGGATGCAACAGTGTAGCGCCACTTTTCGCAACCATGACGGGATCGACGACTAGGCGTAGCCCCCAACGCTGCACGCAGCTAGCCACCGCTACGATGAGCGGGGCGCTGGCGAGCATACCTGTCTTGGCAACTGTAGCGCCAAAGTCTTCGAGCACTGCATCAATCTGAGCCTCGATCAGTTCTGAGGACAGTTCCAGCGCGGCTCGTACACCGAGTGTATTTTGGGCTGTGATCGCCGTGATTGCCGAAAGTCCGTAGACACCGAGGGCCGCGAAGGTCTTTAGGTCCGCTTGTATGCCCGCGCCCGCGCTCGAATCGGAGCCAGCAATTGTTAGTGCACAGGGGATATGCTTTTGTTCCGGCACTATGCTAGCGTTTATCTGGTTCATGCGGGCCACGCTTCCAGACGCCAGGCCATGTCCCAAAACAGCCACTCGTAGCGGGTACTGATCTGGAAAATTTCGTATAGACGAGCTTCGTCTTGTGGAGACAGTTGGGCCGCGTGTGTATCGAGTCGTGCGCGTAGCCACGCCCCCACTGCATCGAAATTTGGTGAGGCATAGGTCATGAGCCAGTCTGCGTAGGGATGATCGTGCGCGGGAGCGGCTTCCCCGCCCAGGTGGTGCCCTAACTCAGCGTATATCCAGGCACACGGGAGAATCGCGGTGAGCAGTTCAGGCAGTGTGCCAGTGCTGGCAATCGTTAGCAGGTGGCGTGTGTAGGCGTAGTTGGTGGGAGCCATCGGCGTTGTAGCCATCTCAGTTGGAGTCAGCCCAAAACGCTCACCATAGCCACGATGCAGCGCGGCCTCGACTTGCAGCGTGTCCAGCAGATACATCCCGAACTGCACCATTTCCGCGTGATCGCTCGTTTTAGTTATCGCGTAGCCGAACGTTTTAGCCAGCACATCGAGAAAAAGTGCGTCCTGGCGAATGTAAAATGCAAAGTTGGCCTGTGGCAACGAGCCGTCGCCCAAAGCCACGACAAAGGGGTGAGTCAGTTGGCGTTGCCAGAGTGGCAGGACGCTGGCGCGGAGATGCTCACTCAAACCACCTTGCGTCTCTCTCTCTTGTGCAGACATGGATAGCCTCCAGTGATGCGTAAACACGGGGAGTTTCGAGATAGCAAAGTCAAAGAGCCTGCAAACATGGTCTGATAGCGTGTTGATGTACGACGCACTCCCTACGCTGGCATTACCCAGATCAGGTTCAGAGGGTTTCCCACAATTTGCGGTGGTGCTCTCAGCCTGGCTTTACCAAGCTCCCCTAAGTACAAAATTACTTAACCTTTTCGGCTTTTCCAGATACACTTCCTCACAGCGCGGGCGGTCTAGCGGTGGCCCCATTACGATCTGCTTGAGGATACTGAAACGAGCGAACGTTAAGTGATGTTCTGTTTTGTATTGTAATCTATGAAGCAGTCTCTATGCAAGGGCAAATGTCATCTCAGCTTGGTTTTCGCCCCCAGACGGTCTGGAACATAGTGACAGCACAGAAACCCTCTGCATGTGTCTCCGTCATCGCCTGCGTATAGAGCAAATCGAGTTCCTCTTGCGAACTCATTTCTTCACGAATGATTACTGGCTGCATGAGCTGCATCAAAGCTGAGTAGTTTTCTATCATCTGCAAATGCACTGGATTTCCTAGTGAATAGTTTAATACGTGCATTGTTTGCTGAATTGAGGTAAAACCACTTTTTTGCAACAGGTATGCCTGCATTGCTATGACACCAACATTTGACCCGTCCTCTGTAAAACAATGCTGGCCTCGACGTAAATACTCAACAATAATGTCGTTATAGCGTATAAGTGCTGGACTGGTTGTGATTCCGAAACTATCAAACTCTGTACTATATAGCGTGCCTCCTGGGCGTAAAACGCGGAAACATTCTTTGAGGAAGATGGGCCATGTGCTGACCTGCAAAAAAGCTGTGACAAAACGTGCGTGGATCACATCGAATGAATTATCCGCGAAAGGCATGGGTTCACATGCATCTGTAATCTCAAATACCGTGTTGGGCAGCCGCCGAACGTGTGCACAGGCGCGGGCGTAAGCAACCATGTGCGGGCTAATATCAATGCCCATAATCTGGCAACTGGGATGGTTACGTGCCATCTCTAGAACCCACTCGCCTGGCCCACAACCAATATCCAGAACCATTTGGCCGGGCATGAGTAGTATCTGAGAGGGTAACAGTCCCACATGCTCACTGATGAGGTGCGCTTGCTTAATCAAACGTTCCATTTCTTCCACATTTTCAACATCCAGGGGATAGCGTGCGAGTTCTTCTTTTATATTGCCCATAACTCAACTGCTCCTTTAATACCACAAAGCAAAATCTCCGTACAACTATATTCTGTTTCCTTGCTTGTGCATCTGTATATTACATTGCGTTTGGTATTTTTGCAAGCATTTAACAGGATAAGCCCCATTTCTCTGTGAATGACATGCAACTGCTTTGTGTAAGATTACCAATTGTGGCGCTGTGGGCGCGGCATCAGCCAACTCTGTCAGGTTTAAGCCAACTTTTCCAAACAAATTTGTAGCTGTTGTAGCGCATACACATGGCTAATGTGCTCTTGCTCTAGACGACTCTCCTCCTGCGCTAAACGCACGAAGAGCGCATGTTCCTCATCTGTTAGGTGCGGGATTTGGCGTACACGGCAGGGCGTGCCAGTGACGCAGAATTCTGCAAAAATAGTAAATGTTGCTTCATCCATCATGAGCGAGATTACATGTGGAAAGATTGAGCGCAGTTGCGAGAGGATCTGGAAACCTTGCGCGTCGAGGTCGCCCCAATAGATGATTGGGCAGTCCCGCAGCCAGGGCACAGCCGCCAGACTCCCAACTCTAAAGCCGCCGCCTAGAATGGCGATGGTGTTGGGTAGCAGAGGGAGCGTGAGGAAGGTCATTTTGTTCTCGGTCATCACGCAGATGTAGCTGCTAAAATCTAGTCCGGCCAGTTGCGAGCAGGGCACACTGAGTTCGTTGAGGGGTAGCGCGTAACGTTGGCGCAACTGGTCATCCAGCACACGCATATGGACCAGCGTTTCCTCTTCGCGCAGCCCGTAGCGTTGCTGAAAGCTCGGTGCGTTAGGCGTAATAGCCTCGGTGGGTAGTATGTAATCGAGCAGTTCACGCAAGATACCCTGGCGCTGCTCCACAAATTTGGTGTGGACATTCACTGGCAGTTCGCGAATATACAGCCCTGGTCGTGGGTGCGCGAGAAAGTAGCTGCACACGGCCAGCAGACCCGGCCAAGCATCGTGCTGCTCAATCAGCTTTTTAGGGAAACGCTCGACCCAGCTTTCCAATTGCGGTACCAGCCTGTGCATCAGCGCGATATCCTGCTGGAAATGATGAAACTCGTCGGCCTTCTCAATCAGGGACAGCAGATCTTCCGGCGTGTCCAGCCAGACGCGCACTGGTAGCGTTTGCGTGCTCAACGAGCGTTTTTGCAAGGTTAACCACTCGATGCGATAACCCGGCCTGGACGTGCTTTTCTCGCTAGCCTGCAACCGTTGCACCTCGGTCCGCAGACTAGTAAACTCAGTAGCCGACTTGCCAGCGGGGAAGGACAGCGGCGCGAAGACTTCTCCACGCAACCAGCTTTGCACAAAGGCCAGATATTGCCGCTCGGCCCGCTGCCTGATCTCCGCAGGCGTAATCACTCACGCCCTCCTTATGGCTCGTTGCTTGATCGTAGCAGATATACTCATTCGCCTACCTCATCTGACATTTGCCACATTTGTTTGCGTGCTAGGTATTCGGAGAAAGTCAGGTTGTAGACGCGTGAATCGTTCTCTTCGTCGTTATTAGTGACGAAGTGGCAGGCTGTGATATACGGCTCCACAACATGAATTTTGTCCAATGGTGTGATGACGAGCAATTGTAGATCCAACTGGCGGAAGAGTTCCATAGCATAGCGGGCATTCTGCTCGTCAGATTTACTAAACGCTTCGTCCACGGCCACAAAGCGGAAGGTTTTTCCACGCCCGTCTTCCTGGTCCAGTCCGTACTGGTAGGCGATGGCAGAGGCCAGGATGGTGTAGGCTAGCTTGGCCTTTTGTCCGCCCGATTTGCCGGAAGAGTCGGTGTAGTAGTTTTTCTGCGTCCCGTTCTCGCGGTAGAGTTCTGCCGCCGAAAAGTCGAGCCAGTTGCGCACGTCGGTCACGAGGGTGGTCCAGCGTG
This sequence comes from Ktedonobacteraceae bacterium, assembly GCA_039923935.1. GTDB lineage: Bacteria > Chloroflexota > Ktedonobacteria > Ktedonobacterales > Ktedonobacteraceae > Paraktedonobacter. Next base: position 5,026 of record JBDTBU010000239.1, read on the forward strand.
GGTCTTCCTCGAAACGCTGGAGTAGTTCGCGGATACGCTCAAAGCTGCGTTCGTTGGCCTCAGTTGTGCGTGTCTTCGCCACATCTGGGATACATTCGCGCAATAAGTTGCGGAACTCGCGCACGCGGATATCACGCGAACGCTCACACACCAGTTGGATGTAGGTCAGGTCGGTGTAGCCAATCGAACCGAGCGAGATGTTGAGCCGGGCGATGCTGCGGCGGATCTCGTCCTCCTGCATATCCAGTGCCGCTTTAAAGCTGCCAATGTCGGTAATGACTTTTTCATTGAGTAGATCTTTAAAACGGCGTCGGTGGCGTGGCAGATCCTCATGTCGGATACGCTCGTAGGCCCGACGATACTCGCCCAGTGCTTCTAACGAGGCGTCCATCTCCTGCTCGAAGATGGTGTTAGTTGAGCGGAAGTCGCGCATACCATTGACGATTTTCGTTTCCAGAGCACGCAATTGACTCTGCAATGTGGTTGAGCGATTCTGGTAGAGTTGGCGCAGACGCTCGCGTACGTCGTCGATGGTGAGTAGCGAGAAGATGAGTTCTTTCTCGCGCCCCTGAAGCTCTTTGAAGTCCTTGTCGATGCGTGCAATCATGCTGGCTTCGCGGGTCAGAATCTCATCGCCGAGACGGCGTTCGCATTGCTCAATAGTCGCTGCTGCGTTCTCGATTTTCTGCATAAGCTCGGCACTTTCACGCATAAGCGTATTGTTCTCAAGTTGTGCCTTGCGATACTGCTGTTTCACCTCATCGAGTTGTTGGCGGAGCGTGGCGAGGTGCTGGCTGTTCTGTTCCAGTTCGCGCAATTGCTGACTAAGCTCCTGCTGTGTACGCACGATGGCACGCCAGTCGATAGACTCAAAGTTCTCAGCAGCGAGCAAAAGGTGCAGCAGGCGGCGGCGGTTCTCGCTCTCCTCGCGGCGTTTATCAATCTTGAGCATCTCAGCAGAGACGTGTTGGCGTTCGGCCTGCACTCGGAGCAGTTCGCGGGCCAGGGCTTCCTGCTTCTCTTTGTTACTCCAACCCAAAATGTAGTTGCGGCGATCTCCCAGACGCGTGCGGTCATCTTTTTCGTGGCGTGCTGGGCCGTGGCGAATCTGTCCGCTGAGGGTCAGGGCGCGTTGGGCATGCTGGAACTCTTCCAGGTTTTCACAGCAGAGGTAGTCGAAGCCGTCGATCAGGTCGGCAGTCAACCAGCTTGTGAAGGGCGTGTCTGGCCGGACCTCTAGCTTGTGGAAGAGCGCGTTGGCCTCCATGCGTCCATCGTGCCGAGGCGAGCGCACATTTTTGACGCGATGGTAGACCAGCCGCCCGCGCAAGTCGGTGGTGTCAACGTAGCGGCTGACCTGTGGATAATAGTTCTCAGCCACGAGCAATTGCCGCCCAAAACCATGCAGGAGACGCTCAATGGCTGGTTCCCAGCGTTGCTCGCTCTCACGCACCCGTAACAATTCGCCAATAAACGGCACATCGCCCGCAGCTAGACCGAGCGCCTCAACGAGTCTCTGGCGAATGCGCACATCTTCGGCGGGAATCTGGGTGCTGCGCTGTCTCAGTGAAGCCAGTTCGCTTTCCAATTCCCGACAAACATCGTCGAACTGTTTCAATTGCTGCACATAACCGTCACGTTCTTGCTGCAAGTCCGCTAGTTCGTGTGTGATTGCGGTTTGCAGCGTCTCGGCATGGCGGCGCGTCTCGTAGAAGGTCGCTTCGTCCGTGTAGAGGGCTAGGCCGACCTGTTTAGCCAAACGATCATAACTCGTGGCCTGCTTCTCACGCTCACGTTTCCTCTGCTCAAGCGTGTCGATGTCGCGTTTGAGGCGGTCAATCTGTCGGCCCACATCATCGTTGTTGATCGCCACGCCCAGGTCCAATTCTTGCTGATGCAGCCGCTCCAGGTCGTGTTGCAGGGTCTCGCTCCGTGCCTGACAGATCGTCAAACGTTGTCGGGCTTGCTGGATAACCTGTTCGGCCAGGGTCTTGCGGCGACTCGCAATGTAGACGTTGAGCAGTTCGGCGCAACGGTTGGCCTCGTTGATACGCGCTTGCTGCTCTTCGTATTTTTGCGCGTCCTGCATCAGTGGTTCCAGGATGGCTAGCTGTTGCTCGGCTATTTGAATCGACTCGTGTGCTTTGGTGAGGTTCTCAAAGTTATCACGCAACTGTTTGATGCGGGCTTGCGCGTCGGTCTTCTCCAACATGTGATCGCGCACAAACGAGTTTAGCCCGCCAATCTCCTTGATCGAGACGATCTGGTTAAAGAGATCAAGAGCCTTTTCTGAGCGAAAACCCATCATCTGCCGGAAACGGCGTCCGTAGGCGGCGAACTCTTGGAAGACCTCAGCCCCGTAGCCACGCAGTTGTTTGCGCAAGTCTGCGGGTGCACCCTGAAAGCGAAAATGCTCGTCGATGCTCATAGCAGTGGGTGCGACAACGAAGAGTTTGCGCACCACGTCCTCGATCCAGAGCACCTGGGCCAGCGTCACAACTTGGTTGGTTTCGCTGTTGGCGAAGACGGCCAGCAACACCGAATGGGCGTCAGGCTGGCGTAGATATTGGGGCCGCGAGAGGTTATTTTCTAGATTTTTCTGTTTGCCCCATGCACCCAGAATGTACGAGCGTTCGTCGCGTTCACGGACTTTCTCCGAGCCGGACGCGAGGTTGTACGAACGGCGCTGATAGGGCACCAGCAGCGTCAGCAGGGCATCTACTAGGGTGGACTTGCCGGAGCCGTTCGCACCGGTCAACAGCGAAGTGCCGCCTGCCGGGTTGATGCTCCAGATGCGCTGACTAAACGTGCCCCAGTTGTAGATTTCAAGCCGATCCAGACGGAAGCCTTCGGCGCTGACCTTGTTCTCTGTTGCGACTGTTTCGCTACTCAGCAGTACCATGATCCACCAACCTCTCTTTCAACTCGAATAGTTGATCCGCATTGATTTTTGCCTTTAAAATGCGTCGCACCTCGAAGTACTCCTGACCCAAACGTGGAGTCTTTTTCAGGAAACCCAGGTCGCTGACTTTCTCGATCAAGCTATCGATGCGGCGTTGTAGTTGTAGCTCGTTGTTGCGCTCTGGCAACATTGGCAGCAGCATCTCGCGTATTTGCTCTCTGGTCAGTAAGCAGGCAGTGCTCAGCAGGTTGCTCGTCTCGAACTGCAAAAGCTGCTCGCGCAAGAGCACGCAGAGCATCGAGACTTCACGGCTAAGCGGCAGACGGCGTGTCAAGCGTGGCAGTTCGATTGGACGGCCCTCGTCGTCTTCCCATTCGGGTTGGCGCAAGAAAGCAAAACCATCTTCTTCATAAACGAGCAGTTCCAGGCCGATTTGTGCGCAATAATGGCGTGCTTGCTCGTGATGTTGCAAAAGCAGGTTCCAGGGCGTCGTATCGTCGCTATAAAGCGGACCCTGCAACAGTCGAATCACGGCAGGTGCGAAGGGTACAAGCGCGTTACTTCTTTCCGATTTGCCACGAGAAGTCGTCGATGAGCGATTTGACGTTTCGGAATAGGCATGATTAGCTGGCATGTGTGCTACTCCTTCGATAGGAAATGCGCGGCAAGAGCAAGACCCGTTCGGTGCGCGGCGTCTCCTGGCCCATGCTCGCTATGGAGATCTCTTCGCTTGATGTGGGATCGATCAGGTGGCGTGGGTCGCGAGCCGCCAGTACGCAGTAGCTCAGCACTTCGGCCAGACCCTTCTCGATGGGATAACGCTCCAGCACCTCGGAGAGCCGCACCAGTGGGCGTTGTTCTAGCAGCGTTTCGATCCTGCGGCGTAAGAGCATCTCATCCACTGCAAATTGACTGTAGAGTTTGGTGAAGTCGATTTCGCGCAAATCTTCGCTGCTGGCCTGCTGGGGTTGTTCGCTAAAGGTCGTTGTGCGTGTTGGCTGCCATAGTTCGCGTTCCATAACCATTTGCACTTCGGGAGCGCCTTCCAATTCCAGCAGTGTCCCTTTTTCCTGTGTGGTTTGCAGAAAGACGGCTTGTTTGATCTCCTGGATCAACTCATGCACACGGCGATTCTCCGCGATAGTCTGCTCATCCAACAGGCGACGTAGTTGTTCGGCTAGGCGTGCGTTGGAGTGCACGACCTTCTCGCCCGCCGTGACCAGATAGCCGGGCAGGCGTGGTAGGATATGGTCGTCGCTGAGGGCTGAGCGCAGTTCGATCAGCTCATCCAGCGCGTTGAGCAGTTCTTTCAGCTCATCGCCTTGCGTGGGGGACATCAGAAATTCCCAGAACGAGTAGAAGCTACGCCCCTGATCTGAGGCTTTGAGTTCTTCGTCGGCGTCCAGCACATATGCGACCAGTGTACCTTTGCGCATGCCTGGCTGCAACTGGGCTGACTGGATCGAGCGAGCAATCTCACGAAACTTCTCCTCAACCAGACGGAAATCGCGCAACAGTTGGCGTGCCAGTTGCGAAGCCTCGAAGAAGCGTTCGCGCACCTGGGTGGGAGTGTAGATATTCTCAACCTTGCCACTCTGCCGGATCAAATCAATCTGGCGATCCAGTTCGGCGCGTTGCTGCTCCAATTGTTCCAGGCGTTGGGTTGGATCTTCCGTGCTTTTCTGCACAATTTCGCGTAACAGTTGCACAATCAGCATAAAGCGCGACTCTGTACCGACAAACTCCTGAGATTGCATATCTTCCAGCCAGCCAATAGCCCGTTCTGTTTCCGAGGTCAACTCAACTGCTGGCACATCGCCATGCCCGTAGACAGCGATGCGAATAAAGCGATGCTCTTCATCCGACCATTCGGTTATGTATTGCTGTGGGGTCCGTACATAGCGGCCTGGAGCGCGTTCGTTGACATGCTCTAATGCACCTTCCAATTGTTCCACCAACTCTGGCAGAGGCACAGAGACGCGTTGGGCACGTTTAAATTGTTGATAGAGAAAGCTGACGATCAGCGCGGCGTTGTCGGCTTTCAGTAGCCTGATGCTTGGCGCGTTCTGTAAATCCCAGGCCAGCCGCTCTTCATCCATCTTCAACGGCATGAATTTCCCTCTACTTCTGGCAAACGCAAGACACGAACAGTTCTCAGCACTCGTTCTTTCCAACCAAGTGAGAACCGGTAACGCTCTTTCCAAAGATATGTCTGGCCGCGCTTGAACAGCCAAGCCAGCCCTTATACGCACACATATTAGATGGCTGTGTTCTTAACGATGTTCGTTTATAATAATACATTTCGGCATAGTGTGCAACACAGGCATTACCTTGGGGTACACTGGCAAATATTCGTCTTCCCAAAACAAGACGGCATCAGAGAGGATGCAAGGAGGCAAATAATGGCGACATTGCGACCAACAAGGCATACGGTGATGGTCAACGATATGCCGGTTATCTACGAAACTATTGGTACCGGAGAGCCTTTGATTATTGTGCATGGGCTTGCCGGATCAGGACGATGGTGGAAACCCAATCTCCAGGCGCTTTCTGAGCACTATCAGTTGTATTTGATCGATCTCCCCGGTTTTGGTGCGATGCGCCGCCACCGCAAGCATTTTTCTCTGGCTTCGACAGGTGAGTGGTTAGAAGTTTGGACACAGGCGATGGGTTTACAGACCTTTGCCTTGCTTGGACACTCTATGGGGGGCTATGTCTGTATGTCTCTGGCCGCGCGCGTGCCAGAAAAAGTCACACGTTTGATCCTGCTCGATTCTATCGGCATTCCCTTTGAACGCTCAGTTCGTCAACTGCTGCTATCGACGCTCATATCGATATTTCACACTACACCCGCTTTCTGGCCGATTCTGCTCTACGATAGCCACATACGTGCGGGTATACCCATGGTTTTGCGGGCTGCGAGTCAGATTGTGGCTTTGGATGCAAATGCGGTGATTGATGCTGTACGAGCACCAACGCTGCTGATCTGGGGCGATAATGATGAGCTTGTACCCCTCGATTTCGGCTATCGTCTGCGCGATAAACTGGCAAAGGCGCAGGCGCGTATGCTGGTCCTCAAAAAGGCCAATCATATCGCGATGTATGACCAACCCCAGCTTTTTAATGCCGGAGTATTGGCATTTCTCTCAGGCCAGGTGGTTGGTGAGTAAGCTGACCGGAAGTTAGCTTTCAAACGTCATCCCACGATAATCCTGCGTTTGGCGCAAACATATGGTGATCGCGTGAATATACGAAGGCGTATCTGCTTCTCTTCATTTTGATAAAGAAGGAAAACGATTACATGGGTATTACAAATATCATGCGTAAAAAATACTCGTTCGTGTATAAAAATTGACATGTAGAGATATAAAAAGATAGAATAAAGAAGAACCCAAGATTGTATCCTTTGCACAGTTTCCTACGTACACAATTGTCAGAAAGGATCACTGCATGGATGTTATTGTCGAAACAACCCTAGGGAAGGTCCGGGGAGCTACTACTGATGGTATCTCCGTTTTCAAGGGTCTTGCCTATGGGGCCGACACGAGTGGGCGCAATCGTTTCCGACCACCCGTTAAGCCTGAACCTTGGACTGGTGTGCGCGATGCCCTTCTCTTTGGGGATCGCAGCCCACACCCTACCAGTGGCCCAGGTCTTAGTGAGCCGCCAACTGAACCAGAGAGCGAGAACTGCCTGTGTTTGAATGTCTGGACTCCTGGGGTGGGAGATGGTCGTAAACGGCCAGTGCTCTTCTGGTGTCATGGCGGCGGCTTTACGGTTGGATCGGGCGCGGAGCCTCGCTCATACGGCACAAATCTGGCGCGGCGCGGAGATGCGGTCATCGTAGCTGTCAATCATCGCCTGGGTCCATTCGGTTATTGTTATCTGGGCCAACTGGCGAACGAGGAGTATCCTGCGTCAGGTAACGTTGGTCAGCTTGATTTGGTGGCGGCACTGGAATGGGTGCGCGACAATATTGCAGCGTTTGGCGGCGATCCTGGCAATGTGACCATCTTTGGCGAGTCAGGCGGCGGAGCCAAGGTGGGTGCTTTGATGGCTATGCCTAGCGCGGTTGGCCTGTTTCACCGGGCGATTATGCAAAGTGGTCCTGGTTTGCGAGCGACAGAACCCGAAAGAGCGACACAAACTGCTGAGCGTTTTCTGAAGGAGTTAGGTGTCTCTGCCACGGACACGCAGGGCTTGAGCAGTGTGACGACTGCACAGATTTTAGCGGCCAATGCCAGAGCGAATCCAGATGGTCGTCTGGGCTGGGCACCTGTCTTCGATGGCTATGTGCTGCCCAATCATCCCTTTGAGCCAGTCGCCCCAGCGATCTCGGCTAACATACCGTTGATGATTGGCACGACCAAAGATGAGGCGACGGGTTTCCTGATGGGTGATCCGGCAGTGCGTACGCTCGACGAGGCGGCCTTGCATACACGCGTGGAAGTTTTTGCCAAAGAGCGTACCGATGCATTGATTGCAGCCTATCACCACACGTATCCGCATGTGTCAGTGACCGATCTCTACATGACCATCGCCACCGATCAGATGATGCGCATCAATTCGATCACCGTGGCCGAACGCAAATACGCGCAACATGCTGCTCCAGTCTTTATGTACCTGTTTACGTGGGAAACACCCGCGTTCAACGGGCTATTGAAGTCCTGTCACGCGCTTGAAATCCCGTTTGTGTTCGATACTGTTGAGCAGGGGAGCGACTTCATCGGCGACTCGCCCGAATGTACGACTATTGCTGAGAATATGAGTGAAGCGTGGCTGTCTTTCGCTCGCGACGGCGTGCCGAGCTATCGCGGCATACCCACTTGGCCCGCTTACACACCAGAGACGCGAGCCACGATGTTCTTTGGCACCGAATGTCATGTGGTCAACGATCCTGGCGGCGAGGTGCGCCAAGCTTGGGACGGTATGACTGTGTACGGCATCAGGTTGGCCTAAAACTCTGGCGAACACGCGCAGCAGCGTTCTGCTGTACGAAAAACTGCTCTGTCTTTCAGCTATTCACAGATACCTTTTTAATGAGAAAACACTTGACCTGTTCGACTTTCCCGTGTACAATCCCTCAAGGCGTACGTGGCCGGATTGAGACGGAATGTCGATCCGCTTGAGGATACTGAAAATTTGAAGGAGAAAATGACTATGCCAAAATCGCAAGATGAGTTGAGACAAACGTACCCGTCTAAGGCTCGGTTGACGCCTCTTCCACTGGCAGAGATGAGTGAGCGCACGCGTGAGGTTATTGCGAAGACCAATCTCGCTCCAAATGGTGAGCCACTCGCCATCTTTGGAACGCTGGCCCGGCATCCCAAGCTGCTCGCCGCGTGGCTCCCGTTCGGGGGTCGCTTGCTTGCTGGTGGTAGTCTGGATCGAAACGCGACAGAGTTGGTTATTTTGCGCACCGCGTACAATATGGGCAACGAGTACGAATGGGGGCAGCATCTTTACATCAGCAAGACGTTGGGGATCAAGCAAGCGACCATTGATCGCGTCATTGCAGGGCCAGATGCAGAGGGATGGTCGCCGTTTGAAGGTCTGCTGATGCGTGCAACCGAGGAACTGCATGTTGATCGGTATATCACGGATGACACCTGGAAGGCGCTCTCAGAGCATCTTAACGAGACACAGTTGATCGAACTCTGCTTCCTGGTCGGTCAGTATGAGATGCTGGCTATGTTCCTGCGTACGGCTGGCGTGCAACTTGAGCCTGGAAAGGAGAAACTTCCCCACGATGGCAAACTCTGATGAAACAACTCCTGCACTGCCAGCCGAGGCGCTGGGGGAAGCACCTGGGCGCAGCCGTCTGACTGGTCGCCGTATCCTGGTGGTTGGCGCAGGCAGTGCGCGTTTTCAGGGTGAGAGCGATCCTCCCGGCAACGGGCAGGCTATCGCACGTCTCGCCGCCAGGGAAGGTGCCGAGATTATCTGTGCCGATATCAATCTCGAAGCCGCCAACCATACCGTCGAGGCGATTCGGGCTGAGGGCGGTTCTGCGACTGCGATCCAGGGCGACGTGTCTGATGCCGATGTCTGTGCCCGTTTCATTGCTGAGTCGGGCGCAATCGATGGCCTGGTGTGCAATGTTGGCATTGGCCTGGGTCGTTTTCTGGCGGATACCTCCCCAGAGCAGTGGGATCAGGTTATGTCGGTTAATCTGCGTGCACACTTTCTGTTGGCTCGCGCTGCTCTGCCGGTTCTGCCGCGTGGAGGAGCGATTGTGTTTATTGGATCGGTGGCGGGACTCAATCCTGGCACACAGGTTCCCGCGTATGATACCTCTAAAGCAGGTCTGCTTGGCCTTAACCGACATGTCGCTGCGGAAGGTGCCAGACGTGGTGTGCGCTCCAACTTACTGATTCCCGGCTTTATCGATACGCCATTGGGGCGTCGAGCCAGTGCTGGGCGACCCAGCCGAGCGACGACACCCGTGCCTCTGAAACGGCAAGGGACCGCCTGGGAAGTTGCGTATGCCGCCATTTTTCTGCTTTCAAACGAGTCCAGCTATATGACTGGTCAAAAGCTGATTATTGATGGTGGATTGTCCTGGGTGTAATTGTGCATTAAAGAAACCCATCCACCTCGGAACGGGAGGCTGCCTGCTTCATCCCCCAGATGCGGCTCGCTCCCGGTTCTACGCGCAGGGAAGGAGGGAGGCAAGCTCTATAGCGTGCTCGCGATGATGGAGCTTGCCTCCCTCCTTCGTTATAATCCCTTGCGTAATCGGTGCAAGAGCTTGCGCAGCGTCTGGTTTTCTGCCATCTGTTCTATTGTCAACTCCTCACCATCGACGGGAATGGAAGCTTCAACAGTTTGCAGATACCTTTTTAGCTCTGCCGGTCCGGCTATGGTCGCAAAGTTTTGCAGGCTGGCCTGTGCCTCGCTTTCCCGCTCCAGGCGTGCTAGAGTAATGGCGTATTGCGCGTGCAATTCGGCGTATTGTTGCAGGAAGCGTCGCCACTGCTCTGGGGTGTGAAGTGTTTTCATGACCCGTTCAATCAGGTCGATGGCCCGTTTGAGTTCTTCTACGGCCTGTTGAAGCTCGCCCCTGTTCAGGAAGATTCCAGCACGTTCGTAGCGCGTATCGGCCTCGCCCAACGGCTGTGGCTGTTGTTGATAGAGTGCCAGGGCAAGATTGAAATGTTTGAGCGCTTCGTCAAATTGCTCGTCGCCGCGCTGTGCCAGGCCCAGAGCCAACTCGGCGTCTGCTTGTCCTAGTTGATTGTCAGCCTGAGTAAAGCGTAGAAGTGCGCTCTGGCAGTCTTCGATAGCCTCTGTCCAGCTTTCCTGCCCGATCAGCGTCTCAGCGATACCCAACATAGCTGAGCCATCGCCATGCACGCTTTCCTGGCGTTGGAACTGGCGACCAGCCTCGATAAAAGTGGCGTGTGCTGCTGGCAGATCGTTGCGTGCTAAGCGTGTATTGGCTAGTCCAAGCAAGCTCTCGCTAGCCAGCAGTGGCTCCTGAAGAGCCTCAGCCTGGGTATGAGCTGTGCTAAAGTGCGCCTCAGCCTGCGCAAAGTCGCCCTCAACCAGATGCAACTGCCCATCCACCAGATGGAGCTGAGGTGCGAGACTCTGAGCAAGCGCGTTGCCAGCAGCCCTTTCATGGATGATCTGGAGATATTGCTCAGCCGTGTTGAGTTCGCCGGTGAGGATAGCCAGACGTGCTAGGCGCAGTTCTGTCGCAGTCATGCAAGTGTTGAGTGTCTCGCCGGACAAACGGCGCATGCGTGTTTGCGCGTCCTGGTAGTGTTTTTGGGCTACGCTTAGCTCGCCACGTTGATAATACACATCGCCACTGCCCAGCAACGCCTCTCGCTCAACCTGCTCATTTTTCAGGGTGAGGGCCAGTTGGCGTGCCTCGTGAAAGGCATCCAGTGCGCGACTCAGGAAGCCGCGTTGCAGGAGAATCTGTCCCAAGCCAGCCGCAGCCTCGGCCTGTCCAACACGATAGGCGATGGCTTTATAGGTGCGCAAAGCGCGATCCATTAGCGAGTTGGCATAACCCGGTTGGCCGCGTCTCAGGTGAATGCTAGCGAGCAGGTTATTGGCGTTAGCAGTGCCTAAAGCATTATGTTCAGCCTGATACTTGTTGAGGGCTACTTGCGCACTGGTCAGGGCTTGGTCCACGCGATTGGCGTGCAGGGCAGCCTCGGCCAGACCCAAATTGCTATCCGCAATACCCAGCTCATATTCAATCGCGCTGGCCTGCGTAATGGCCTCAGCAAAGATATCGCCAGATCGCTCCAGTTCGCGCTGCTCCAGAGCGGTCCTGCCCAGGCCAACCAGTGCATCGACCTCGCCAAAAACGTCGTGTTGCTGGCGGTAGACTTCTAGTCCGCGTGTAAATTCCGCGCTTGCCTCGGCGTAGTGCCCAAACAGACGTAGAATCTCAGCCGTTGCCCGCCGGGCATCAGCCTCGTTAACCAGATCTTTGGCATTGACATAATCTGCAATAGCTTCTTGGTAGAAGTCCAGTGCTTGTTCGATTTTGCCGCGTTGGAGAAAGACATGTCCCGTTGCCATCGCCACATTGCCTTGCCCCTGCGTGTTGCCCAGCGCCAAATAGAGCGCTTGCGCGTCCTCGTAGGCTTGTTGGGCTAGATCCAGGTGAGCCTGTTGGCGCTCGATATGTCCCAGTGCGAGGGTTGCTCCTGCCTCGTTCAGTGGGCGTTTGGCCTCTCGATAGTTATTGCGTGCTCTCTGATAACTATTGGTGGCTCTCTCCAACTGATTGAGCTGTTGCTGCACATCGGCCAGCAGCATGCGGCTATCGCCAGCCCGTTTGAGATCGCCAGTTAGTCGGAAACGGATTTCCGCGTCGCCGAACGCCTCGGCAGCCACATCCAGTTTGCCGTCATACAACGCTTCTCTGCCTTTATTCAAACGCATCTCAGCAGTCTTCGTGTCTTGTTCTTGTGTTGTCATAGTTCAAACTCATCCCCTACCATGCTAGTTGGTCGCAACTGCTTTATGAGTTTTGTGCAACCAAATTGCCAGTCATTAGATATTCTAATGTGTGCCGTCGAGAAAGTCAAAAAACCGCGCACAGTGCACACAGGAAAAACGTTGTTCGCTTGACAGTTCGGCTTTATATAAGGTAAGGTACTATCTAGAAACGATCCTACTAGAGCGGTTCCCTACATCATTATACGGCAATATATTTAAGGAGTCATGCAGATGCACGAAGACACGCTTGCACATGTTGATCTGTTCTCTGGCCTCGATAAGAAAGAGTTACGCCACATTGCGAATAGTTGCCAGGAGCGGAAATTTTCGGCTGGTACCGTCTTGATGCAGCAGGGCGATACGGGCGCTGGCCTATTTGTGCTTACCAGCGGCAAAGTCAAAATTACGCAGGCGGGAAGTCCTGACCGCGCAGAAGAAGATCTGGGTACTGCTGGTGCTGGTGATGTCTTGGGCGAGATGTCTCTGCTCGATGATCTGCCTCGCTCGGCAACGGTGACTGCTGTTGATGATACCACGGCGTTGCTTCTGCCTATTTGGGATTTCCGAACCAGCGTGCGCAGCAACCCGGAGATTGCTGTGAAGTTGCTGGCCGCTCTCAGCCATCGTTTGCGCAAGGCCGAGAGTCACACACGGGCTCGTGACTAACACAACTTGCCAGAGAAAAGCTCAGATAGCTTTAGCTATTTGAGCTTTTCTCTGAGGATAGCCCATCTTTTTCTGGCGCATCCGCTTCTATCTGTTTGCGATAGAGCAGATTTTGTAGTTCTTCCAGCATGGTCTCCACATCGTTAAATGAGCGGTAGACGCTGGCAAAACGGATATAGGCGATTTTATCCATGTGGCGCAGGCGTTCCATGACGAGTTCGCCAATCACGCTACCCGGCAACTCCTGTTTGCCCTGACGGTACAACTCCTGCTCAACCTCCTCTACCGCGTTCTCAATCTCCGCGACAGACAGGGGACGTTTCTCGCACGCTTTGCTGATGCCCACAAACAATTTTTGTCGGTCAAAAGGTTCGCGCCGCTGGTCGCGTTTTACAACCATCAGTTGGGACTTCTCCACGCGCTCATAGGTGCTGAAACGCCCTTTGCATTGCTCGCACTCGCGCCGACGATGGATGGCGTTGCCTACATCGCGTGAATCTTTCACACGCGATTCCGTAGACCCACAAAATGGACACTTCATAACCTACTACTCGTCTTCTGGCTCTTCTGCTGCTTCTACCACTTCGATGGGCAGTGAAGAGCGTTTTACTGGGGGAATGGAGAGCCGCCGATAAATATCCGCCACACGGATCGTGACATCCAGGCTGGTCAGGGTAAATTGTTCACCATACCCATACTCACAATACTGCCAGCTTGTTCCGGTACGAGTAATCACTTCGACATGTTGCGCATACTGACTGATGAGCACGATCTCTTGAACGCTCTGCTTCTCTTGGTAGCGTAAAAGTTTGTATGTGCGATCTCGTGGCTCTGTGCTTTTTGAGAGCACCTCTACAACGACTCGTGGGGAGTCTAAAAAGAAGGCTTCACCATGATCAGCGGTATCGCAGGTGACGACCACGTCGGGCATGACCGTCACCTCTGGGGTTAGCCGGACCACGCGATCCACAACGTAGGGTCTGCATGGAACATCATCGCCGAGCGCATCTTCCAACGCCCGGCACATGTTGAAAGAGATGGCAGCATGGTTCGCACTACTGCCAGCCATGAGATAAATATCACCATGATTATACTCTAATCGCTGTTTGCTGTTGCGCAAAAGCATTAGGTATTGTTTAAAACTATAGAGCTTTTTTTCTGGATTGGTCGCCATATGACGTTCTCTCCCAATGCAATGAGGGTGGCTTGCCCAAAACGCGCCGTCCTCATTATAGCATTATCCTATCCTGCGTGCTGTTTTGGGGATAGATCCAACTATGTTACAATGCAAGAGACGACTTGAGATATCACAGAGATGAGGTTCAGCAATTTTGATCGAACAACAGTGCGGCGACGCGTGCTATATGCAATTTGACCAGTATCAGCAGTTTCCCAGCCTTGTTCATGGCATCTTCACCCGCGCAGGCGGCTACAGTCAGGCTCCTTATCACAGCCTGAACGTCTCGCTCAGTTCCGGCAACGAACGCTTTGAGGATGCGGTGCGCAACCGCTTCTTGAGCCTGCAATGCCTGGATATCGCGGCGTATCCCTGCGCTACAATGTGGATGATTCATAGCGCCCGCGTGCTGACCCTGGATGAGCAGGCGTGGCCGGACTGGCATGAGGATTGGCCGCATCGTACCTATGATCTGGACGAGCTGGGTTATCCAGAGGGCACACAGATGCAATGGACGTTCAAACCACGCACACAGGGCGATGCCCTCATTACACGCAAACGTGGCGTGGCCCTCACTTTGTCCACGGCAGACTGTGCGCCGTTGCTCTTCTTTGATCCCGTTACTGAGGCCATTGGCGTGGCTCACGCGGGCTGGCGCGGCACCGCACGCGGTATGGCTGCTGCTACTGTCGCTGCCATGGGCGAGCAATTTGGCTCGCGTCCCGCCGATATTCTCGCGGGCATCGGTCCCTCTATCGGTCCCTGCTGTTACGAGGTTTCGGACGATGTACAGCAACTTTTCCTGGGTCAACGCGTCTTCGAGGAGCTACCCACGGAAGAGAACTACCGCGAACTCGTGGCCGAATCCGTGGTTTTTGAGATGGTTCAGTTGCCTGAAAAAGAGAGTCTGCGCCTGAATATCTGGGAAACCAACCGCAACCAACTGCTCCTAGCTGGGCTGACACCCGAACATATCGAGATGCCCGATGTCTGCACCAGTTGTGCCAAAGAACGCTTCTTCTCGCACCGTGCTGACCAAGGTCTAACGGGACGCTTCCCAGCTATTCTAGCGCTACGCCCCTAATATAACCTACCACATGTACCACCCGTGAATAAAAGAGATCGTTCTGGTAGAAACGAGCATATCTGTGGTACGATCCCATGAGCAATACAGTAAAGAAGCAGCCAGCGAGAAACCTCTGGCAGAATAGAAACGTATATGAATGAGACAAGTGAATTACACGCAGAACTGCTCGCGGAGAATATTGCCCATGTGCGAGCGTGCATAGCCAAGGCGGCGGAGAAGGCCGGACGCAACCCAGCAGAGATTACTCTGGTGGCGGTCTCGAAAACGCAGCCAGTAGAACTTGTCGAAATAGCGTATAATTTGGGAGTAAGAGACTTCGGGGAGAACCGTGTCCAGGAAGCGCTGGCAAAAATCGCGCATTTCCATCCGCAGGGGCTGCGTTGGCATTTGATTGGACATGTGCAGAGTAACAAAGCGAGCAAAGTCGTCGCACCCTTCGCTTGCGTACAGAGCGTGGACAATCTGCATCTCGCGCAAACTCTCAATCGGCATGCGGAAGAGCAGGGCCAACGGCTCTCCATTCTGCTGCAAGTCAATGTTGCTGGCGAGGCTAGCAAAGAAGGGATGTCGCCCGCTGAGACGCCGGAGTTGGCTAGGCAAATCGCCGCGCTACCAGCCCTGCGGATCGAGGGGTTGATGACCATCGCGCCACTGGTGAGCGACCCAGAGGAGGCTCGGCCCGTCTTTCACGAACTGCGTCTGCTACGTGAACGCTTGCGCAGTGAGGTTGGGAGCAGTGCTTGGACACAACTCTCAATGGGCATGACCGACGACTATCATATCGCAATCGAGGAGGGAGCCACCATTGTCCGGGTTGGCAGAGCCATTTTTGGACAACGACCAAAATTATAGCGAGCGGCCCCTGGCCAGAGAAGAGGAAACACCATGAGCAGAAGTGCACAGGATATCCAGGATCTGCTACCTGGGCGGCGCGTGCGTCAGAACCATGCGTTAGAACATGCCACAATCACTATTTTAAGTAGCTATCTCCCAGACTTGCGTGTCAGCGCACGCTCTACCTCGCACGGCTTTACGGTCTTTGGGGATATCGATCTTGGTCAGCTCCAAAGGGCAGTGAGTGAGGCGTTGAGGCGCCTACAAGCGGGCGAGGCTCAACTGGCCATTCATCCCAACTGTGGCACCAATCTGGTTGTGGGTATGTCACTCCTGGCTGTGGGTACCATGCTAGGGATGACCTCCAGCCGCGTACGCACACGCGTGGCCTCGGCAGCGTTCTCCTCGTTTGCTGGTATGGCAGCAGCCCGCCCGGTAGGGGAACTGGTGCAAAAATACTTCACGACTTTGCCCGATCTGCGCGGGGTACGTGTGACTGAAATCTATCGACGAAAAATGTTTAACTTCATTGTTGTTGAGGTATGTACTGTACAGGAGTAACATCGTATGGGGATTATCCACATCATCATTCAGTACGGCATTGGTGCCCTTATATTGGCGCTGATTATCCGCGCCGTCGCCTCGTGGTTTCGCATGGACGAACGCTACGCATTTATTCGTTTTCTGGCTAAACTCACCGACCCCTTTATTACCCCTATCCGGCGTTTAGTCCCTCCTATCGGCACGTTTGATATCGCGTTTATCTTAGCCTTTTTTCTCCTATATGTGCTCCAAATCTTATTACTTCAAGCCTTGCCTTTTGGCTGGTAATGCGCGTGAGCGTGCGTGTAGTCCCGCGCAGTAGCAAAAATGAGATCACCTGGGATGGGGACACCCTGAAGGTACGTCTGACTGCGCCACCAGTGGATGGGGCCGCAAATGAGGCGCTGATCACATTGCTGGCTGGCCGCCTGGGCTTGCCTAAACGCGCCCTACAGATTGTGCAGGGTGCCACGGGACGCCAGAAAGTGCTTGAGATCGAGGGTCTGATGCTGGCAGAGATTATGCAGAAGCTGAACAAGTAACACCTCAAAATTTACTCTAATTTTCACTAAAAAAGCAGACCGCTTGTAGCGGTCTGCTTTTTTAGTGAAAATTAGAGTAAGAATTGCCCTATAATTGTCTTATCCATCTGAATAGAGCCGTCCAGCGAGACATCCAGGATCACAATCGCCTTGTTGAGCGGATCACCGTTCGGGCCAAGCGCGATCTGGCCGCTGATCCCCTGGAAAGCGTGCGTGCCATTGAGTTGAGTCAAAGCCTGGGATTCATCGCTCATGGCAACCTGAGCTAGGCCTGTGCTTTTCGCGGCCATTAACAACGTGACCGTGGCGTCATAGGAGAGCATGGCATCGCTATCCGCACGCTCCCAGCCATAGGCAGTTGGCCCATGGGAACCAGTAGGGTCAAAATCCTTCTTGTAGTTGGCGAAAAAGGTCGGTTTATTTGTGTTAGTGCTATACCCTAGTACATCCCAAACATCGGGAGAGGTGAAAGAGGTGAAGTGCAGGCGATTCCATGCAGTGTTCGAACCAGGCTTATAGCCCCCCAACTCATAGAGTGCATCACCGCCCATCACCTGGAGATTAGCAAACTGCCCGTTTGTAGGCAGATCGGTGAGCAGGATACTGATGTCGCTCGCATAGCCGGAAAAGTAGAACGCGTCGGGGGCTGGACTGGTATGGGTTAACGCGTCCTGTAAAGCGGCGACAATCGTCGCTGGCTGTCCAATGGTATAGTGTTCCGTGCTCAGTAC
Organism: Ktedonobacteraceae bacterium; assembly: GCA_039923935.1. GTDB lineage: Bacteria > Chloroflexota > Ktedonobacteria > Ktedonobacterales > Ktedonobacteraceae > Paraktedonobacter. The sequence goes on from JBDTBU010000239.1 coordinate 22,475, forward strand.
CGTATTGCCATCGGCCTGGAACTGAGCTGTAAAGTCATTAGCTAGGCTGCTGCTGTAGGGATCGAGCGGATCGGCAAACACGATCACGCTTTTCGCGCGCAGATTCTGAGCCGTATACTTCGCTCCAGCTATCCCCTGAACCTTGTTCGAGGGACAGACGCGGAAGAAGTAGGGCGAGATACCTGTAAGCAGATCGCTAGAGGCAGTCGGCGAGACCACCGGGATCTTCGCCGCTTGAAAAATGCTCACAGTTTGGCTAACATACGAGCTAAATGGCCAGCCCATCACGCCAATAATCCTGGGATCGGCCTGGGCAGCCTGCACAATCTGCCGGGCAACCGCAGGAGCATTGGCGTTCTGACTGCTGCCATTTGCGATCAACAGCACTACGCCAATCCCGTTGAGCAACGCGCCATCATTAAAGGTCTTTTGAGCCACATACGCGCCCTGCAAATCGTCCCGCCCAACGCTCACATTGGCCCCGCTTAACATCGTCGCCACCACAATAGTCACATGGAACGTGCCTGCCGCGAGTACTCTCTGATTCTCTAGATAGATCAGCAACTCAGGATCATTGCTATCCATTTGCATCGCTTGCTGCCAGAGAGTCACGGCCCGATCAGCGCTGCCAGCCTGGAGAGCGGCGGCAGCCTGTTGTTTCAGTAAGCCATCGGGGCGAGTTGTATCGAAGGCAAAGCCGCCAGCGCTGATGCCAATATATTCGCCATCGGTAGCTTTCGTCACCCCGATGCCATTCACAAGAGCCGGAGTCGGAGTGAGCGTTGGAGTTGGGGTGTGCGTCGAGGTAGGAACCGGAGTCCCCGTCTTTGCGCTAGTAGGCCCACGATGCGCCAACGCCAGAGCGCCGTAGGACAACCCACTTACCAGCAGCACAACCACCAATAAAAGCATAACATTGCGTGCCATGCGCTTTTGACGTAGAACGGGCTGGAATGGTTGCGCGGGCGATATCGGCGCGGGCGTTATAGGATAAGGCAGCGGTGTTGGCGGTGTTGGCGGCCTCCCCACTATTGAGCCTGAAGAGGTATAGCCTCCCAGTGTACCGGAAGAGATTCCAAAACGCTTGTACAGGATTTCATCGACTTCTTGTTTAAACGCTGCCGCGCTCTGATAGCGCTGGTGGATATCATTGTTCAGCGCGTGCACAAGCAAACGCTCAACTTCTGGTGAGATCTGCGCATTGAACATCCGCGCTGGTGGATAGGTAAAAGGTGCGTAGTTACGCGGGTCACGATTGGTTAAGAGGTGATGCAATGTCGCACCAAGGGCATAGAGATCAGAACGCGGATCAGCGTTGCCCTGATATTGTTCGGGTGGTGCGTAGCCCGGTGTGCCCAATGCTGAGGTGTGCCTGCGTTGAGCATTGCGTGCCACATCTGCACGTGCAATACCGAAATCCACCAGATGCGCCTTTTTATCTTTGGAACTGAGGATAATATTTGCGGGCTTGATATCACGATGGACGATAGGTGGCGTCTGCTGCGAGAGGTAATCCAGCGCGTCCAGAATCTCGGAAGCGTGAATGAGCACATCGCGTTCCAGCATCGGTTGCTGCACACGATCCACATGATCTTCCAGGTTCATGCCCTCGATATACTCCTGAACCATGAAGAAGCGCGAATTCTCGTCAAAGTTATCGGTGACATTGGGAATCAAGGGATGGTCGAGGTGCGCGAGCGTCACCACTTCGCGCTTGAAATTCTCCTCATTTTCCTTGAGTTTGACGGGATCAGTACTGTCTGAGAGCAGTTCTTTAATCACCACCAGTTTACTATCCAGGCGTTTATCGGTTGCCAGTAAGGCCGCGCCCATGCCGCCTTGCCCTAACATATCCTTGATAATATAGCGCCCACCTTGTAGGGGCGCACCCACCGTGAGTGTGCTCGCGTTCCCACGCACGCCTGACCCTGTGGTGGCTACTAGCGTGGATTGGGCAGCAGGAGAACCCTGAGTCTGGGTCATCTGCCGTCCACAAAAGCTGCAAAAACGTATATTCTCGCGATTCTGCGCGTTACAGTAGGGACATTCCATTGCTCGTACCTACCTTATTTCCAAGTTTGGAACCTCTATGCAAACCTTCAATTGGATGATCTCTTCCAGATTATATGTTATTTCTCAACTATAGTCGAGGGCAGAACAACAGCTATACAAGTAGTGCTTGTATAGCTGTTGTTCTGCGTTTTATGTGTAACACATGTTCGGCTACAGATGTTGGCAGCGTAGCGAGATGATGCCAGGCGCGAAATGATTGGCTTTTTGGAGATACTCCTGTTCGTTCGCTTCAATCATCAGCTTATGCATCACTACCACATCGCCATCTGGCAAGGGTTCAGCAGGTTGCAGGCACAACTCCATCACCGCATTGCCCCGTTCATAGACCTTCACGAGGCCGCCTGAACCGGGAATGCGATAGACGCGCTGGTCAACCGTGGGGCTGGACACTTCCAGGTAGCCAAACTTGATAAGCTGCTGGTACTGGCCCTCCGAAAGCATCTCCCGCAGCAGAACCTTGGCCCGACTCTCAGCGGAGAGATGTTCGCTCATCGATTCGCGGAAACGTCCCACGCGGCCATCGGGCGTCTGCGAAAGGTAATAGATGGCTAGCAGTAAAAAGAGCAACCAGATACCTAGAAAGAGACTCAGCGTTTGCCACATAGAGCCAACCCTCCTTAGTCCAATGACACCTTGACCTTTTCAACTTTGCCATGCATCCTTCTTCAAGGCGCGGACAGTTTGACTGTACCCTGATTACGATCCGCGTGAGGATATAGCAATGAGCTTAGCCTCCTACAACACGAGGCACCATCACAATTTGTTCAGCTTCACGATCAAACTGTTCAATCCGCTCGATAGGTTTGCCAGACTCAACTTTGAAAGCGGTTGCACCTCGCGAGCGCTCCTCCTGGAAAATGCGCTCAGCCTCACGGACTGCTGCGGCGGCTTCCACATCGCCAGTTCCTGCCTTTTGTTGGTCCCATACGACCCGTTCGTCACCATGCCGTGACATGACCCGTAGCATACCCATAGTCTGCCTTCCTTCTTGTCTTCAAACATACTCGACCGACTGACACACATTGGCATAGAATGAGCATAGCACGCAACCCCAAATAGCGTCAAGCGCAACAATTTCAGCAGTTGTTCTGGTATGGTTGCAGTAACGCAGTGCACGCCCGTTAAAAAAGCCGCATCTACGGAGCATCGAACGTCAAAATAAAAGTGCAGCCCTCACCAGGAGCGCTCTCGACCCAAACATGCCCACCATGCAGTTCAACGATCATTTTGACAATCGCCAAGCCCAGACCTTGACCGCTGACCCGGCCACCTTCAGAAGGCGGAACCTGGAAAAAGCGCTCGAAGATGCGTTCATGGTATGCTGAGGCAATGCCATAGCCAGTATCCGTGACGCGTATCTCGATCCGTTCTTGCTCTGCATCCTCTGCTACATTTTGCACGGACAGCACACGCGCAGAGATGGTGACATGTCCGCCAGCAGGCGTACAGTGCAGAGCATTACAGAGCAAATTGCGTAAGGCTTGCTGCATACGCATGGCATCTACAACAAGTATGGGGAAATCTGCCGGTAGATTGGTCTCCAGGCTCACCTTCGCATCTTTGGCTGTGAGATCAAGCTCTTCTAGTACATCGCGTAGCAGATCGCGTAAAACGACTGGCTCGCGGTTCAGGCGCAACTGACCAGCGTCGGCTCGTGAGGCTAACAGCAGATCCTCGATCAACGCGTAGAGATGCTCGCTCCCAGCCCGTGCACGCTGTAAAAACTCGCGTTGCTGCTCATTCAATTCGCCCGCCAAACCCTCCAGAGTCAGGTCCAGATAGCCATTGATTGTATTAAGGGGTGAGCGCAGTTCGTGCGTCACCAGCGAAAGAAAGTTGGCCTTCATACGATTTACATCATGCATCGGTTCAGCGCGATCAGAGTGAGAGGAAGATATATCAGTCATGACGCCCTTTCGCCGATTTCAGTTTTGCACCCATGCATAAGAGGCAAATTGAGAAGCAAGTTCTACTCTTCTGAAAAAGACTCAGTGAGGGGATTTTGCTTTTAAACTAGAGCTAGTATATCATCCTATGGCAAGAGTCGTGTGTCGAAGACTCTCAAACAGCATCTTTTTCGCGCATCAGTGCCAGGCGACCTGGTCCGCTGAAGACTAGCGCGAGCAGCGCGGCGAGTAGGAGCAGCTCAAATTCGTAGCCGCCGACAAAACCACTACTGCGTTTTGCCAGCAGAATTGCACACAGCATATCGATGGCGAGCAGAAACGCTAGGATGCGTGTGGCTAGACCAAGCCCAAGGATCAGCGCAAGTCCACCGAGCACTTCAAGCAACGCAATGGTTGGTCCGGCGAAACCGGGTAGCGGCACGCCGATTTTGGTGAACGTCGCAATTGTTCCAGCCAGATGGGCGAATTTGCTGAGTCCATGTGCGAGGAAGATCAGGCCCAAAACCAGGCGCAGCACAAACGGAGCCATTTGAGCCGTTGTTTGGCGATTCCAAATGTTCATGAGTGGTACAGTTCTTTCATCTTTATGCATGTTTTTATGATCTTTCCAGGTAGCAGTGTGCTGCAATTGCTAAGTCTTTAGGAAACAGTGAACCTGAATAACTCCCCTTTTCTATTGTATCGAACCAGCCAATTTTCGTGCTCGTAGGAATAAGGCTGTTTTTGCATCAAGAAATTGTTCACGTAATGTGGCAAAATACAGACGATAGTACAACTATAACGAGGGGTACATGAGCTTGAGCAACGATACAAAAGAAATTTCAGAACAACTCTCTCTTGCGCGTACGTGGATCGCGGCGTTTAATGCGCACGATGTGGCCGCGCTTGTGGCACTATACGCCACAGAGGCTGAGCTATACGATGCGGGCATGAAACGGGCGCGTCGAGGCAGTAGGGAGATCGAAGATTGGTTTACGCGGCGTTTCAGCAGCTTGCCGGAGATCAGCTATACTCCCGCAGATGAGATCGTGACGGGCGAACTGGTCGCGGTCACATGGATGGTGCGTGGGCGCACGCCGCGTCTACTGGGCCAGCGCTGGTTAGCACGACCCTTTGCAGCAGATGGCGTGAGCGTGTTTTGTGTGCACGCCGGGTACATC
>JBDTBU010000240.1:0-3375 GCA_039923935.1 Ktedonobacteraceae bacterium
GAGCGGCAAGAAAAGCCCTCACGCGAGGAGCAGCAAACCCTTAAAATGCTGCTCGCCCGCGAATTTATTCAACATGTTTTGGCTGAAAATGCCTACAAGGGAACCCAAAGAGTTGCCCAAAGCCAGCCACCACAGGCTGCGTATCAGCAGCGACCCAACGGCAGACCGCAAGGCAATAATTCCGGTTCAACAACCAGATAGGAGGGGGCTATGGCTCAGAATATACATGTATCGCGCACTGAATTGCGCAATCGCTATGTCTTTGACGGCAAATTAGAGATGCTGACCGCGCTGCATATTGGAGGCGGCAAAGCCACACTCAGCCATACAGATAGTCCTGTCGTGCTCACACCTGAAGGTATGCCCTTTATTCCAGGCTCAAGCTTCAAGGGGACACTGCGCAGCACGATTGAAAAACTGGTGTCGAGTCTGCCAGATAGTCTTGGTTTGCACTCCTGTGGCCTACCCACAGAGGAGAACCTACGCGAATCGTGTCCCACAGCCCACCAGAAACAGATTGTCGAAGCACGTCGTGATCGTAATGCTGAGGATGCTAAAAAGACTCTTGAGAATGCCCGCAAACAACTTTGCCATACCTGCCAGCTATTTGGCTCGCCCTATGCGGCAGCACGCATTACCCTGCACGATCTCTATCTCATCAATGACGAGTGGAGTGGGACCACCCAGATCCGCGATGGGGTCGCTATTGATCGCGATAGCGAAACCGCGAAAAACGGGGCAAAGTACGATTTTGAAGTAGTACCAGCCACTACCATCTTTTCCATGCGTATTATCCTGGAGAATGCCACCGAGCAAGATTTGCAGCTTATCAGTATGGGACTGAGTGAGTTTCTGCATGGGTTTGGCGGTGTTGGCGGCCTGCGCTCGCGTGGTATGGGAGCGTGCATCCTCAAAGAGTTGGTTATCAGCTCCTTAGATTTGGTCAACGGGAGTGAAAAGGAGCGTATGCAGCGTTTACAACGTTATCTGCTACATAAAGAACTGACCACATTGGATGCACCGGAGTTCTTCGAAAAGCAGATCAATGCCCTGTTTGAGGGATCGGCACGCAATAGTTAGAGGAGTGGATAAGATGTTAAAAACATTGGTCAACGAAGCACACTTGCGGCTGAATATCACAACAACTGGGCCGCTATTGATAAAATCGGGCTATACGACGGTGATTGGGGCCGATATGACTCCAGTGCTGACCTATCGTCATGGTCAACAAGAGGTCTATCTACCCGGAAGTTCGCTCAAAGGGGTCTTTCGCAGCCATCTGGAAAAGGTGATTAACAGCATCAAAGCACAGACTGCTTGCGATCCGCTGAGCCAGTTGGGCAGCGGAGGATCACAGGCAAGCGCCGCAATCAGGAAAGATGACGCGAGTAAACTCTATCGCTCCTCGTGCGGAAAATATCTGGAAGATAAGGCGAAAAGTCTGAGCAAGGGGCAAAATTTGCCCTCGCACCAAGTCTATGCAGACTCCTGTCCCACCTGCCGTCTCTTTGGCTCGACCTCGTTTATTGGGCGCATCGCCATCGATGACGCGTATCTCCCAGATGGAGCCGTTGGCACAAGCGATCTGCTTGAACATCGCGATGGCGTGGCGATTGACCGGTTGACTGGCGGGGCTAGCGGGAGCGCGAAATTTGATCTGAATGTGGTGACTGCGGGTACGACTTTTGGCACAACCATTCATTTGCGTAACTTTGAAATGTGGCAACTGGGGATGCTTTTCGTGCTGCTGCAAGATCTGGAAGATGAACTGATTCGTATTGGCTCTGGTCGCTCGCGAGGACTGGGCAAAGTGAAAGCGGCTATCAGCGAACAAGCCGAGGGATCTCATCCTGGCGGCGTCGTTTTGAGTACGATCCGTGTGAGCCGCGAAAAGGAACCAGACAGTGAATTATGGGGTCTGGGCCGCTGGCTAGAGGATGAAACAAGCTACGGGACCAAGCGCGATGACCTCATCACCCTCTCTCCACCTGTGGCCCACAAACCAACGGGCATTCGGAATAGTCGGGTTTTCATAGGGGATGCATTAAAAGAGGTTCAAGAGCACTGTATCGACTCTTTTATCACACGCATACAACAGTGGCCTGAACGGCTAGCAAATGCAACGTCAAGGAGGTAGAGGATGGCCCAAGAAATTTGTCTCGCGGGCAAGGTGGACAATATTGCCGCGTTACTCGCAGAGTATCGTGTACCCGCTGCTCTGCCTGTATTGATGCTGTTAGAAATGCAACCGCAGCATGTTATCGAGCCACATCAGCGGCAGGATTTACTATACTTTGCCCAATTTGAGCGCACATTCGATTGTAGCAGTTACACATCAGGGCGCATCTTCCATCAGGATGGTGAGCTACGTTGGGAAAAGCAGGCTGGCGCGTTCCAGGTTGTCTATACAGGTCGTGTCCAATATAGCCCTGAACTAGAAGTGACGGCTAGCCTGGTGCTTGATAGCTATCTACCAACTTTCAAGAACTATTTTCTCTTTGGGAAAAGGCTTGACAGCACACAACTGCAACGGATTGGTGCTCCCGCTCAGGCAGGCGATTTCGCGGAAGTGCGCATTCCACGCCTGTTGCGTTATCCTGCGCCACAAGGATCTGAGCGCGTGCAACTTGTCGTGAAGGAGTATTGCGATCCCGATACCGGAGCAGGGGTAGCCTTCCGTTTCACTCAACTGGTAGGAGCAGAATAACGCATGAATCCTTATGATTTTGTCCCACTGGACATGAGCCGTCCACCCGAACGCCACAAACCGATCTGGCACGCAATGCTCACCCGCCAGAATGGTCCAAAGCTGTATTCTGGGCATATCACTGTGTATATGCAGGCCGAAACCCCGCTATTCATCCTGGATACAAACACGAAACAAGACCCGCGTGCTCTGAAAACTCATATGCGCGATGCAGATGGCTATTATATTATCCCAGGAAGCTCTCTAAAGGGTTTATTGCGCACTGTCGTTGAAACGCTCTGTAGCGGCTGTGTGCCAATTTATCGTGTTCCCAAAGAATACACGCGTGATCCGCTGCCACATGATTTTGCAGCCTGCACAAACAACGCCAGGCTTTGTATTGCTTGCCGTCTCTTTGGGATGATGGGGCGACGCGGCGAAGGACGAGATGGCATCGACGTGTTTCTAGGCAAGATCAATATTGGCGATGCCTCTGCCTTTGAAGAGAGTCCGGCCTTTTACGGGTCAATCTATACTGCCGTGCTAGACACGCCGAAGCCACGCCATCGCGCCTTTTACTTGGACCAAGAACAGCGCTTTATTGCTGGTCGCAAATTTTACTTTCATCATAACGATGAGCCACTCACCGAAAATCGTCTGTTAGAGATACGCAACAAACCAGGCGAGTA
>JBDTBU010000241.1:0-9812 GCA_039923935.1 Ktedonobacteraceae bacterium
GGCCCGCGCTGTATGATCTGTTGCAACAGCGTCCACCTGTGCTGATTCCCCGTGAACGTCGCTTGGAATTGCCAGAGCGCCTGGACTACACGGGCGCGGTATTGCACGCTCCCACGCCGGAGGACTATGAACGCGTGTTGTGTGAATTGGAGGCATGCCAACCGGAGAGCATAGCCCTGGCCTTTTTGCATGCCTACCGCAATCCTGTCCATGAGCAAGCTCTGGCGGAATTGCTGCGGGCGCGTCTGCCACATGTCTATCTTTCACTTGCTAGCGAGTTACTACCGCAATTCCGCGAGTACGAGCGCACCAGTACCGTCGCCGTCAACGCCTACGTCCAGCCTGTCATGGCGCGTTATCTGGCGAATTTGCAGGAGCATGTGCGCGGCCCATTGCGCATCATGCAATCGTCGGGCGGCAGCATCTCAGCCGCGACGGCTGCCCGTGAGCCAGTGCGCACGGTGCTGAGTGGACCGGCAGGCGGCGTGATTGGAGCCTTTCATGTGGCACATCTAGCTGGCTATGATCAGCTTATCACGCTCGATATGGGTGGTACCTCTACAGATGTCGCGCTTTGTCCTGGTCAGCTTGTCGAGACTAGCGAGGCGTTCGTGGCTGGCTGTCCTGTAGGTGTGCCAAGCGTGGCTATTCATACTGTTGGCGCGGGCGGCGGTTCGCTGGTGCGCCTCGATGCTGGCAATGCGTTGACCGTTGGACCTGATTCCGCCGGTGCAGATCCTGGTCCCGCCTGTTATGGACGTGGCGATCTGTTGACCGTGACGGATGCCAATGTAGTTCTAGGGCGCATTGACCCTGCGTACTTCTTAGCCGGTAATTTTACGCTTTTCCCTGCACGAGCGCAAGAACGTATGGACGACCTTGCTCGGCGTATGGGCGTAAGCACGCACACGGCAGCTTTAGGCGTGATTCGTGTAGCTAATGCCAGCATGGAACGGGCCATGCGTGCAGTCTCGCTAGAGAAGGGCTACGATCCGCGCCTCTTCACGCTCCTGCCCTTTGGCGGGGCTGGAGCACTGCACGCCTGCGAGCTAGCTGAGTCCTTACGCATCTCGCGTGTCTTTATCCCGCGCTACCCTGGCGTGCTTTCCGCACTGGGCCTGCTCTTAGCGCCTGTTGTCAAAGACTATGTGCAGAGCGTTATGCTTGATTTTGTGAATGACGAGCCGGGTATGCTGGACACGTATTTTGCTGACTTGGAAAAGCGAGCACATACTGAAATGCAGGCCGAGATCGAGGCGCTTGGCCTGCTTGAACATGCACCAATCTTGCAGCGGGCGTACGATCTGTGTTATGTGGGTCAGGCATACGAACTCACCGTTGCTGAGGCTGAGACAGGGCGCTTTGCTGACACACTTGTACGTTTCCACGAACTACACGAGCAACGTTTTGGGCACAGCCATCCCGCACAGCCAATCAGGGTTGTCTCCGTACGCGTGAAAGCGTTGCTGCATTTGCCCACACCGGAGCTGCCGATGATGCCACGCGAGGGCGAGTCCGCAGAGCACGCAGTTGTGGGCGAACGGGCTATGATCTTTGCGGGAGGCGAGTTGCCAGCGCGGGTGTATGCGCGTGAGCGTCTGCGCCACGGCAATCGCGTCACTGGACCTGCTCTGTTGGTGCAGATGGATAGTACGACTCTGCTCCCGCCCGGCTGGCAGGGACTTGTCGATGCTTGGGGTAATCTCGTCGTCGAACGTCTCGTTAGCGCCCAAGATGAGCAGCATACCAGTGAGGTTGACCCGGTTTCGTTGGAGATCTTCAAGCATCTTTTTGCCTCAGCCGCCGAAGAGATGGGCGTTACGCTGGGACGTACAGCCTATTCACCCAATATTAAAGAACGTAAAGACTACTCCTGTGCCTGTTTTGATGTGCAGGGACGTTTGATCGCGCAAGCAGCACACATTCCTGTGCACTTAGGAGCCATGCCCGCGTCAGTGCAGGCCGCTATCAAATGTTTCGCCGAATTTGCGCCCGGCGATGTAGTGTTGCTTAACGACCCTTATCTTGGTGGGACGCATTTGCCTGATATCACGATGGTTTCGCCAGTCTTTATTGCGCACGATCCCGCTGGTCGCAAGGGACAACTCTTTGGCTTTGTGGCTAGCCGCGCCCACCATGCCGATATCGGTGGGATCTCGCCTGGTTCGATGCCTATGTCACGCGAACTGTACCAGGAAGGTGTGATTATTCCGCCGCTCAAGGTCGTCAAGGCTGGTGTGGTCAATCAAGAGGTGCTGGAACTTTTCTATCGCAATGTGCGCACGCCCGACGAACGACGCGGCGATATGCAGGCCCAGCTTGCTACTGCGCGTGTCGGTGAGCGTCGTTTGCAGGAAATCATTGCTCGCTATGATTCAACCGTTGTGCAGACCCATGCGGACGCGCTGCTGGCCTATTCTGCTCGTTTGACCCGCGAGGCTTTGGCGCAATTGCCAACGACAGAGGTGCAGTTTACCGATTATCTCGATGACGATGGTTGGGGTGCGACAGATTTGCCAATCAGTGTGCATATCCAGATCCGGGATGGTAGAATGCGCGTAGACTTTACTGGTAGTGCGCCTCCCAGTGCAGGCTGTCTCAACACTGTGAAGGCGGTGGTTGCTTCGGCAGTCTTCTATGTCGTACGTTGTCTGGTTGGGGAACATGTTCCGGCCAACCAGGGTTGTCTGGAGCCGCTTGAGATCATTGTGCCCGCTGGCTCGCTGTTGGACCCGCAACGTCCCGGCCAGACGCGCCCAGGCTCGGCAGCTGTGGCTGGTGGCAATGTCGAAACCTCGCAGCGTATCGTCGATGTGCTGTTTGGCGCATTGGCTAGCTTGGCTCCTGAACGTGTGCCAGCCGCTTCGCAAGGGACGATGAACAATCTGACCTTTGGCGGTTATGATGAGCAACGCGACCAGAGTTTTGCCTATTATGAAACGCTTGGCGGCGGTATGGGTGCACGTCCCGGCCTGGATGGCTTATCGGGTGTGCATGTGCATATGAGTAATACACGCAATACGCCTATCGAAGCTTTGGAGATGAGCCTGCCGATCCGCATACGACGTTACGCGTTGCGGGCTGGCTCAGGAGGCGCGGGCCGATATCGCGGTGGCGATGGTCTGTGCCGAGAGGTGCTCTTCCTGTGTCCTGCCACAGTCACGCTGTTGACTGAGCGGCGTATAAACGCGCCCTACGGCCTGTGGGGCGGTGCACCTGGTTTGCTGGGCGCGAATATTCTGGAACATGAGGGCGAGCGTCAAACACTGGCGGGTAAAGTGACGCTCGATGTGCGAGCAGGCGATGTTCTGTGTATCGCTACTCCTGGTGGTGGTGGATTTTTGCCCGTGGAAGAGTAAGATCGTGCTTGTTGCATACAGAAATGGAGATATATATGGCAGAGTTTGCGAATTTCCGACAACGTTTAGATGCCGTTTTGCGCACGCGTGATGTTGAACAAGTCAGAGCGTTTTTAATCACAGAGGATCAATGGTCAGACGATGTTCCGGCTGACCCAGAATTTGCGATGTGGATGATGGTCGCGGGTACACCAACGCTCAAAGATCTGCACACCGCAGCACGCTCGTGGCTGGTCGAGCATGGGCACGCTGAAGAGGCTGATGCGCTCCTAAAACGTGCGCAGAGTCATAATAAGCCAGGAGCAGGGCAAAGCAAGAGGCCACTCGCAGAACAGCAGAAGAGGAGGCAGAAACCACGTCCGGATCAAAGTGGCGCGAAAACATCCTCGCCGATTGACCGTAAGTGACGGAAGGTCATTGGAAAAGATGATGCATCTCTGATTTACATGGTCTTTCCAATGACCTTCCGTCAGTCAACTTGTTCTCAACTGTATAGTGGCAGAGATGGTATTCTTCCATACATTTTGTAGATAACGTAGCCAGGCACTTTAATGCGTTGATAGGGAATATGTGATTGGGCCAGGAGCCGGTCTAACGTTGTAATTTGCTGTGCTCCATCAGGGTACACAAAACTGGGAGCAGATGCCTGCTCTACCAGGATAGGATAGAGTGAATAGCGGTCGGACCCATGTGAAAGTTGATTGTTGGTATCAAATGTATCGCCACAAATCAACTGCTCCTGTGTCTCGAAAATGATCCTTCCGCATGTCCAGTAAGTTGTATAAAAGCGGGTAATGTGTTGCTGCTTCAGCGTTTGTTCCAGAGTTGCAATTTGCTGGCGATCTAACTGAGCCTCTGGTACACCCTCTTGGAAGATTAAAGCAGTGCTATGGATCAGCACAAAAAGAACGCAGAGGAGCGCGGCCCATTTCACAACAAAGATGCTTGCATTCATCTGGAAAGAACTGAACCATTTTTCTGTCGTCCAGAGGGGCCAGAGGACCGCAGGCAGTGAGACCCAAGTACAGATCAAATAGCGCCAACTACTGGTGGGATCGATGTTCGTCGCATAACCCTGTATGAGGGCAAAAAGCGAGATACAAATACCTATGATGAGCATGAGGCGTGCGAAGTGTTGTGCAATTTGTTGGTGGCGTTTGGGTGATGCATCGAGGCTATATGCTTTACGCAGAGCAACAATTGCAAGAACGAATCCAATCACTATCAGCAAGAGATAGATTAAACTCCATGTGCCATCTATAATCATGCAATGTAATGCATGGGGCTGGGCAGACAAGAGATCCGTTCCTGGTTGGATTGAGCAGGCTGGAAAGAAGCTGGTTGCCACAGGTAAAGTAAAGAAAAACACCATTTTTAGGTGGTAGATGAGACCCAAAGTGGGGGTATATCCCATGTGGCTCAGGTCCAGGAAGGTGTGAAGTGAATCCGTTCCCGGAGCGGCGTGCAGGTTGTAGTAAATAAGAGGTGCTGCACCAATGAGAAGAGTTATCAAAATGCACCAGATAGTTCTGGTGAAGAATTCTTTCCAGCAGAAAATGAGGATCAGTAGACCAGAGATAAGCACATAGGGTACTATTAAAAGCTGAATCCAGAAAGCCAGGCCAGCTAACAGTCCCCAGAGGGCATAGAGGAAGCAGCGTTTCCAACTGGATAGTTGGTGATAAGACAAAGCTACAGTACAGGCGGTGAGAAAAAGCGCGGCTGCAATAAGAGGTACTTCGGGATAGCCTCCAGCTTCCATCTGATTACGCATAGTCCATTGCGAGCCAAAGAAGAAAAAAAGCAGGATAATCAATGCAAAGCTTTTGCTATAAAGCTTCTTCGTGATGAAGTACATGCAGATCATAAAAACGACTGTAAAGGCAAGCATTCCCATGCGCATAACTTGTACAGACGGGCCGAAAATGCGATAGAGGGCTGACCCGACATATGATTCAAAGTTCCCTAAATAGTTTTGCCCATAAAAAAAAATAGGATGCTCCCCGAGTTTCTCTATGTGTAAGGCTGCTAAATTGTTCATCGCTTCATCACTCTGTGGAACTGTCCAACCAAGTGCCAGGAGGAGAATGCGCAAAATGGCAGCGCTTGCAATAATCCCTGCCGCGCCTATTCCATATCTGTAGGGCCAAAGTTTCTTGAGAAAAAGATTGTTGTATGGCATCTGATGACTCTTTCTTGCGTCTAATTTTCAGGTGTGTTAAGTTCGTTATTCACTGTTTGGATCCTTGTTTTGCCTTAGACATACCCGTCTCTTTGAGAGACGAAATATACATAGAAATGTAACTATTTAATGGCGAGTTTAGGGACAAAGTAAGGTCACTCAGGTTCAAGTTTGAGGACAACTGGGGGTGAAGTCAGGAAAAGCAAAAGATGTGGTCAAACTGTGCTTGCATGTATTTTACTACATTGATTGGAGCAGAATCAATTCCTGAGAGTGTCGTGCCTCAGAGAAGAGAAAGAGGGAAGTGTTGGTTGCTAGCCAACACTTCCCTCTTTCTCTTCTCTTTACCGCTCACTCTGCCCCTTCTTATAGTGCGCGACAATCTCTTGTTGTACGTTTGCTGGAACTTCTTCGTACTGGTAGAGTTCCATTGAGAAGGAGCCACGACCCTGGGTGATTGAGCGCAGATCGGTTGCATAGTGGAGCATTTCTGCCTGTGGCACATGTGCGGTGATCTTCTGCATCCCGTTCTCCAACGAATCCATGCCCAAAACATGTCCGCGTTTCGTGTTGAGATCGCTCATCACATCGCCCATATTGCGTTCAGGCATGACGATACTGACCGTCATTACCGGCTCCAGCAGTGCTGGATGAGCCAATGGCACGACCTCCTGCATACCGAGGGATGCGGCGATTTCAAAGGCCTGGGCCGAGGAGTCCACCGGATGGTATTTGCCATCGACTACCGCTACTTTGACGTAGACGAGCGGATTGCCGGAGATAAAGCCGCGTTTGAGCGATTCACGTACGCCCTTTTCCACGCCGGGGATAAACTGTCCAGGCACCACACCACCCACGATTTTATCCTCAAAGATGAAGGTCTCTTCGCTATCCATCGGCAGAGGCTCGATCTCCAGCCAGACATCGCCAAACTGACCATGACCACCGCTCTGGCGTTTGTGGCGGCCCTGTGCACGCGCTTTCTTGCGAATCGTTTCGCGGTACGAAATGCGTGGTTCGCGTGACTCCAGATCCACATTAAACTTGCGTTTGACCTCTTCTAGCACAATATGCAAATGCGCCTCGCCCATGCCTGCCAGGTGTATCTCAGCGGTCTCAGCGTCACGCGACATGCGCAGGGTGCGATCCTCTTCCAACATGCGTGTCAGAGCACTACCCATCTTATCCAGATCGGCCTGACTCTTAGGCGAAACCGCTACAGTATAGCAAGGTGGTGGGAAGTTGACTGGTTCTAGCGGTTTGCCCTCTTTACTCGTGCTGAGGGTATCGTTGGTATGGGTGTTGGTCAGCTTGGCAATGGCCCCGAAGTCGCCGGCGGGAATCTCCGTGGCTGGCTCCTGGTTTTTGCCACGCGGTGTAATTAACTGGCTCAAGCGTTCGTCGGCTTTGGTGCGCAAATTAAAGGCGTGGGTGTCGGGTTTGAGCGTGCCAGAATACACGCGGAAGGTACTAAGCGTGCCAACCTGGGCTGAGGCTGTTTTAAAGACTAGGAGGGAGAGAGTCGTACCGAGAGCTTGAGCGTCTTCAGGTACAGACTCAGCGGCGCTGGGCAGGTAGTCCATTAATGCGTCGAGCAGTGTTTGCACGCCAACATTCTTGCTGGCCGAGCCACAGAGCACAGGGATCAACTGACCGGAGCGTGTGCCCTTCTTCACCACCGAGAGCACTTCTTCGTCGCTTAATGTCTCCCCTTCCAGAAACTTCTCCATCAGCGCGTCGTCGCTCTCCACGGCTGACTCGATGAGTTGTTCGCGGTAGGTCTTGACGCTGTCTTGCAGGTCAGTCGGTATGGGGACTTCCTGAACCTTGTTGCCACCCTCAAAGGTATAGCCTTTTTGTGAAACCAGATCCACCACACCCTTAAAGCCAGCTTGTTCGCCAATGGGGATTTGTAGCGGCACAACTTTCAGGCCAAATTGTTGACGTAGCGAGTCCAGGGCTTGTTCAAACGACGTATTTTCGCGGTCCAGCTTATTCACCAGCACTATGCGTGGCAGTTTGCGTTCATCGGCATATTGCCAGGTCAGTTCAGTCCCAACCTCCACACCTTTTTCCGCAGTCACCACTATCAGAGCCGCGTCAGCCACACGTAGACCAGCCTTGACCTCGCCCACGAAGTCCGCGTAACCAGGAGTATCGATCAGGTTAATCTTCGTATTCTTCCATTCGACAGGGAGCACTTTCGTGTGCAGCGACATGCGGCGTTTTAGCTCGTCAGGCTCACAATCAGCCATCGAGCTTCCTTCATCCACTTTTCCCTGTCTCGTCACGGCGCTACTATCGTAGAGGGCCGCGTCTATCAGAGAGGTTTTACCAGCTCCACCATGGGAAATCAATGCAACATTGCGAATGTGTTCCGCATTATAGACCTTCATCAGCGTTTGCGCAGAGTGGAAACCCCTGGCTTCAGCCATGGGGAGGACACTGCGCATCTCCTTTCTGATATCCATAGCCATCACAGCGATGAAGAGCGGTACAAAAGCGATGGCTAATCCCTTGAACCGTCTTGGCCGTGGTCGTAATATTGAATGAGCCAGTTGTGCGGATCGCTACGCGCCCGATGTAGATTCCACACTTGGTTCCTTTTGTGACGACGGCCCGCACCATATCGCCCGTTTGAAACCCCTCGGCCTTTTTGGCTCCTTTCGGCTTGGTGCGTGGAAACCCCCGGTCACTCATCAGGCACATTTGGCGGCACCCATGCCCACAGGCGGTGATGCGCAAGGGAGTAATACCCTGCGTCTGCAAGGTTGGCGGAGTGCTAGCACCGACGCAGGCCGCATCCTGCCAATGGGTTTTCTCTAGGCCACGACTCACGCGATTGAACGTCGTGCGCCCACCTGTTCCGCATTCAACTGGCAATCCCAAGGCTTGCAACCGCTCATAGAGCGCCCACCTCGTCGCATTGACGGCTGCTGCATCCTTGAGCGGGGCTTTGGCCTGGGCCAGAATGCGCTTCAAGAGGTCGGGCTTCTTCGCCAGAAACACCGTGATATCTTGGGTGCCTTTCTTGAGATTGCAGGGTTCACAGGCGAGTGTCAGGTTGCTGATGCGATCCGATCCACCTCTGGCCCGTGGCTGAATGTGCTCAACCTGCATGGGCACATCCTTTTTGCCGCAGTAGGCGCAGGTGCGGTTCCACTTCTCTAAGAGATACTCCCGCGCCTCATATCCTGCGAGCGTGCCTTGTTGGTAGATGATGCCCGTTATTTCAGGATTTTTCATGTGTTGCATATCGAAGCGTACCAACTCCTGTGAGATGGCGACTATTGGGCAAATCCGCAGGAACCGCTTGACCCAGGTGACAACGTTGCAGACCCGGCTTTCCAGGGAAGGCGGCAACCAGCCCTTGGGTCGTCTCCGATTGGAAAAGCGTGGCTTTCTATATCGCGTGAACCGGTTTCTTCTGCTCCGACGTACGTTGCGCCGCTTTTCCAGTTCTTTTTTGATTTTTTGACCCCGATGGGTGATTTCTGCAGCGAAGACCACCTCACCCGTTGTGTCGTTGATGATGGCCACACCTGTAACTTTACTTCCTGGATCAAGTTTGATGCGCAGTGGCTGAACCTGTGGTTGTTCGACTGTTGTCGGCAGAATCAGCACGAAAGGATAGCGCTTCAAGACAGCTGCTTTCTTTTGGGTCAGCAAGCGACGTGCATAGCCGGGATGAACCGGGTTGAGTGGTTGCCTCTTGGCATCGAGTAGGAAGACGTTCGACATCGTTGCGAGCTCCTTTCAGAGCCTCCGCTTGCGCGGGTAACGTTGGCCTTGACAATGTTCAGAAACGGTTTCACGTGCAGTACACGTCCTTCACCCTTGTACGGATATTTAATACTGCACCGTAGAGCAGGAGGCTGGCCGCGCACCCCCTAGTACCTATTTCGTTTCGAACGGAGTACCGGAGTACTGAGTCTGGACAGGATTCGGTCTGGCGAACCAGACGTTGCTACGTGTCTTCAGGATGCTTGGCGAACCAAGCCCCTGCGTTCACGCATGGGGTTCCTGACAAAATCGCAAACCTCCTGTGTACTTATTGAGTGCTGGCTCTTGCAGACGCATGAGATCGTCTACGAGAATTCCTGCATTCTCACGCCAGTGTGAAGAGGAAAAACGTGCTTTATTCGGTTCCTGTCCGATGAATCGCTACCAATCCTTTTCTTTCAATCTCTAGTGAGATAGAGACATCCTGGCGGTAGAAGCAATACGGATTACCTAGTAGTATATCAGTATTCTCTCCGTTCTTCAACAGG
>JBDTBU010000242.1:0-14893 GCA_039923935.1 Ktedonobacteraceae bacterium
TGTGTGCGGGGAAGCCTTTGGGTAGTTCCTCGTTGATCCACTCGACGGTTGCTTCGTGGGCGGCGCGGGCAATGCCCACGGCCAGCGAGCCGACCATAGGCCGTGTGGCGTCGAGCGTGCCCATAGCAGCTTTGAAGCCAGCTTTTTTCCCGCCGTCGCGTCCACTAAGCAGGTGATCTTTGGGAATGCGGCAATTCTCATAGATCAGCTCGGCTGTTTGCGAGGCACGCAGACCCAGTTTTTCCTCGATGCGCCCAACTATGAAGCCTGGTGTGTCCTTGAGCACGACAAAGGGCCGGATGCCCTCACGCCCCAGGCTTTTATCGATGGTTGCGAAGGTCACTATCACGTCGGAACGTGCGCCGTTGGTGATGTAGTGTTTGTGCCCGTTGAGCACCCACTCATCGCCGTCGAGCACAGCCGTAGTGGTCATACCAGCTACGTCGGAGCCGATGCCAGGCTCGGTGAGGGCCAGCGCACCCCAGTGCAGTTTTCCATCCATGTAGGGACCGAGAAAACGAGCCTGCTGCTCTGGTGTGCCCTGCGAGAGAATAGGCGGCGCGGCCAGGCCGGGACCGGGGATTGCCGTTGAGAGCGCGGCATCGCCCCAGGCCATTTCCTCTTGTGAAACGACTGAAGAGACGTTGCCCTGGCGCTCTTCTTCGGCTTGATCCTGTTGCCTAGCCTGGGCTGCGGCACCGCCCCAGTAACGCTTCTGCATGTTTAGGAAGAAGCTCTCAGGGATCTTTTCGCTGCGGTCACATTCCAGGGAGATCGGGCGCATCTCTTCGAGTGCGACTTGGTGCGCATAGGCGCGGGCCTGTTGTTGGCCTTTGGATAGGGTAAAATCGATCATACATCTTACTCCATAGCTGCGGCGTTGCGCATCCACATCTCAGCCGGGTGGTCCTGGATAAAGCCAGCGCCGCCCAGAATTTGAATGGTGTCGATAGTGGCCGATTTGGCAATCTTATGCGCCTGGAACTGGGCAGCCTCGGCCTCTTTGACCAGACTGGCTAGCTCGCCGCCATTATCCCAACTATTGGCAGCTTGCCAGAGGTAGAGACGTGCGGCATCCAGCTTCATCGCCATGTCGGAGAACATGAAGGCAATACCTTGATACGAGACGATAGGCCGACCAAAGGCAATGCGTTGGCGGGCATAGTCGCGTGCGTATTCCAGGCCAGCGCGTGCCATGCCACAAGCCACGCCAGCACGTAAGATGCTGGAGAGCGTCGCGGCTCGTATCACGCCCGCGTTACCAGGTTCGCCGAGCAGGGAGCTTGCGGGGATATGTGCCTCGTTAAAGGTGTACGACGCGCTAGGAGCCGCTCGCAAGCCGAGTTTGTAGGTATCAGGTGTGATCTGTAAGCCAAGTGTGTTAGCGGCTACCAGCAACGCACAGAGGCCATCCAGACCCGTTGTTCCTTCCAAACGTGCCAGGATCACGCGTGGGCTGGACTCAACTCCGTGGATCACATCGCGCTTGGTTCCGTTAACAATCAGTGTAGCGCCTTCTCGACGCACGGTGGTGCTGATCTCGTCCAGGGTATAGCCGCCAGTGCGTTCAGCGATAGCTAGGCTGCCGAAGCGTGTGTGGCCACTCTGAGAGTCGCAGAAGGGCGGTAGATACTCGCGTTGCTGTTGCTCGCTGCCAGCCAGCAAAACGGTGACTGGGCCCATCAGCGAGCCAACAATGTGCATAGCCAGTGCACCATCGCCGAAGCTGAGTTCTTCGGCAATCAGCGTATAGGTCAGGGCTTCGAGGGGGCCGGAACCGCCAAACTCTTCAGGAAAAGGCGTGGTCAGGCCAGTCGTCGCGAGGGTGTGCAGCAGATTGGATGGGGCACAGCCAGCGCGGTCAGCTTCGCGTCCATGGAGACGCAATTGCTCTTCTGCCAGGGTGTGCGCCAGATCACGTATCTCTGCTTGCTCCTCGGTAGGGGCAAAATTGAGCATGGTAACTCTCCGCTTTGAGGATAGGTACAACTACATTTTTTCGATAATCATTGCGTTCGCAGTGCCGCCGCCTTCGCAGATCGTTTGCAGACCGTAGCGAGCGCCGCTGCGTTCCATTTCGTGCAGCAGCATTGTGGCAATACGTGCGCCAGATGCGCCAAGCGGATGGCCGAGAGCAACTGCGCCGCCGTTGACGTTGACCTTGGCGAGATCGGCTCCGGTGGCCTTCTGCCAAGCCAGGACGACGCTAGCAAAGGCTTCGTTGATCTCAACCAGGTCGATCTGATCGATAGTCAGGCCAGCTTTTTTCAAGACTTTCTCGGTGGCGGGAATTGGCGCGGTGAGCATCAAGATCGGGTCATCGCCAGCGAGGGCAAACGCTGTGAAACGCGCACGCGGCTTGAGACCCAGGCGCTCGGCGGTTTCGCGCTCCATGATGAGTACAGCAGAGGCACCATCGCTGATCTGCGAGGAGTTGCCCGCAGTAATCAGGCCATCGGGCTTGAAGGCTGGTTTGAGGCTGGCTAGCTTCTCCAGGCTGGTTTCGGCGCGAATACCCTCGTCACGATCAAAGAGAGACGTTTTGCCTTCTTCATCCTTGACAGGGATGGGTAGAATCTGACTGGTGAAACGGCCCTCAGCGGTAGCTTGTGCAGCGCGGCGATGGCTCTCCAGGCTGAACGCGTCAAGCTCTTCGCGGGTGATTTCCCATTTCTGCGCGACCAGATCGGCGCTGATACCCTGGTGGACCAGACCATGATTGTATCGCTCTACCATCAGTGGCCCAAAGGGAGCGCCGGGCCCCTGCGAAGTTGACCCCATGGGAACACGTGACATCACTTCGACGCCGCCCGCGATCACGATATCATAGGCACCACTGATGACGCCCTGCGCAGCGAAATGGATGGCTTGCTGGCTGGACCCGCATTGGCGATCCACAGTTGTGCCGGGTACAGATTCGGGGAAGCCTGCGGCTAGTACAGCGTTGCGTCCAAGATTCAGACTCTGCTCGCCCACCTGGCTAACACAACCTATAATCACATCATCTACTAGTCCGGCATCGATGCCAGCCCGCTGCACCACATCTTTGAGAACCTGGGCCAACAGGTCTACGGGGTGCCAGTCTTTCAGGCGTCCATTGCGGCGGCCAAGCGCCGTACGTACGGCTGTAACAATCACTGCTTCGCGTTGTGTCATGGTCGTTTGTGCTCCTTATTCGCTTGTGGTTCTGATGAAATAGTGGTAAGAGAGGAACATTGATTCCTCGTAATTGTACGTGATGGGATGGGAGAGCACAAGTTAGCTAGCTAGCGTTTTTTTGCTCCAATGTAACGCTAAAAACTACTGACAGACGTGGCTATTTCCCAAACATACAGAAGCACGTGTCACTGACGAGGTATGTCATGTGAAGCCTGATCTTCATAGAACCTCTACTTTTTGTGTCACTTACTCATCAAAGATCGAAGGTTTTGAGATTCGTCAAAAGGAAGTTCTGCGTCTGTAGAGGTGATGTGCGGCTCCCTAGAAAAACAGAGCTATGTGTCTCAAGAAATGGCCGTATTTTGTGGAAAAAATTCTGAAAAGAGGGTCGCTTCTGTCCTCCTTTAGTGAGAGACTATCTCTATCTAAACATCCGAGAAGGAAACCATCGGACAAATGGGCCACTTTTCGGACTCCTTTTGCCGCAGCACCTCAAGGGGCTGCGGTTAGGAGGAACTCGCGGAAGAGAGGTTCATGTGAATGGACGCCAAGTAGCTATCTCACCAAACCAACGGTTTTGACATGCATTGTGGAGTTTTAGTCTACGGCCTCCTGAGCAGGGGCTTCTCCTCTTTTAGTTCTCCCAGACGCAACCGTTGGATAACCTCCAATTGTCGCCCTAATTAGCATCGCGCATATCTCCTACAAGACCATCATCTCATACAAATCCTGTTGCCTCTCACGCGCTTCTGCATAGATCGCGTGCTTGGCCGGATCGGGTTGCACAATGATGGTGGTTGTGGGCGCGATTTGCGCGAGATCGGGCAGTATCCCCAGGGTTTCCAGCGCTAGTAGGGCCGCGCCGCGTGCTGAGGCTTCGTTGATCTCGGTGAGTTCGAGCGGGCGATTGAGCGTGTCGGCCAGGATGTGCTGGAGAATAGATGAGCTGAGCAGGGCTGCGCCGCTGGCGATCAGGCGCGGGTGCACGATCTGGTCGGTGAGCGCGGTGGTGAGTTGGTCGTAGACGCGGCTGAGTTGGAAGACGACTGCTTCGAGGGCTGCCAGCGCGATCTCAGCGGGCGTGGTGTGCAGGGTCAGGCCGGAGATAGTCATGGTGGCATGAGCGTGCCAGCCGGGGCCGCGTTCGCCCGCCAGCATGGGCAGAATGGTCAGGCCGTGCGCCGTCGGTTGTAGTCGAGTCAGTTGCTCATCGAGCGTGGGCAGATTAGGTAGTTGGAGTGTTTGTCGGAGCCAGGCCAGCATGTTGCCGCCCTCGCTGAGTGCACTGCCGAGCAGGGTGCGGCGCTGATCGACGGCGTAGAGCCAGAGTCCCTGCTGAAGTACAACCTGCTCAGGCACGATCACACGCATGGCGCTGGATGTGCCCATAGTCACAGCCCATGTGGAGAGCGTGGCGCACCCTGACCCGATGTTGGCAGCCGCTCCGTCGCCAATGGCTGGGAACCAGGGCACATTTTTGAGCGCGGGCCAGCGTGCGGCAAATTCGGGTGTCAAGCCTTGCAGTGTATCGGGCAAGTCGCCGAGGATGGGCAACTGGGCTGGCGAGAGATGCAGAGAGGCAAGCAGGTCCGTGTCCCAAGTGTGGGTGTGCCTGTTGAGCAGACCGGTGCCAGAGGCCATAGAGAGGCTACAGACTGCGCGGCCCAGCAAACGGGTGTGCAGATATTCGCTGAACGAGACATAGCGGGCCGTACGCTGTGCAATCTCAGGCTGTGTGCTGGTCAGCCAGGCAAGTTTCGCGGGCCAGTAGCTGGTATGCAAGCGTGCTCCCGTGCGTTGGTGGATCGCGTGCTCGTCGAGGCGGGCACGTAGGGCAGTCGCGGCCTGCTGTGGACGCGTATCCTCCCAAGTCATCAGTGGTAGCAACGGGCATTCGGCCGTATCCAGCGGCACGAGCGTATGCCAGAAGGCAGAGGTTGCCACCCCAACGATGTGCGCGGTACGCTCCCCAGCTTTGTGCAGCACCTCATCAATAGTGCGTGCGACCAGTTCGACCAAGAAATCCGCGTCAACCGAAGCTTCGCCCGCGTGCGAGGTCGTTAGCGGGTAGCTCAGTTGGGCGTGGACTTCCGGGACAGCCGCGCCGCTGGCATCGTAGAGCAGAGCGCGTGTAGAAGAGGTGCCGATGTCGAGCGCGAGAATATAGGGCTGGCCTGCCATAAGCGTCTCCTCTATGTGTCCAGGTTTCTGAGCACGGCTTGAGCGAGCAAGCGGGCGCGTGGCTCTGCTGGTTAGCTCGGCAGGCTAATCTCAAACTTCCACGGAGCGAGCGGCGGCTCTGAGAATTGCCCCAGTGGGTCGGCAGCGTGTACAACCATGTTGCGGGCCTCGCTGGTGGGCAACGGGGTGAAGCGTGCGCTGCCCTGGTAGACGGCCAGTTCGGGATCGCTGGCTAGCTCTGGACGCATCAGCAACATGCCGCCACGGTCCCCAGCCCACTCTTTGCCAGTGTTGTCGCGCAGGATAAAGATCAGGCGCGGCACAAAGACAAAGCCAGTCGGCATAGGCGGACGTATCCACAGGTAATGTAGCTCGAAATGCTGGGAAAAAAGCTGAAGCTGGTGCAGCATCAGGGTCATGTCCTGCTGCTTCTGCTCTAGCTGGATAATAATTGTGCGTGTTGGCTCGCGCGAAAGGGGCGCTTCGCCTGCTTTGCCTGGCTCCTGGGGGGCTGCGATAACCACTGGTGGACGTGCGGCCAACTCTAAGGCTTTGGCTGAAAAAGGCATGGGATCATTCAGGATGTCGTTGCATATATGCAAACAATCCTCGCAGATATAGGCCGCTCCAGGACCGGCAACCATATGCAGAATTTCTGGTGCGCGGCGTCCGCAGAACGAACAACGTGCCAATGATCGGTCAAAACTCATAGATACCCCTTCTCGTGTAATTGTTCTCTCAGTTAGCGAGAACGCAATGCAGTACTGGCGGCAGTATGCAGCCCCAGGCGCTCCAGGATCGCGCTATGCGCTTCCCACTCCATAGAATCGTCAAGGGGCATTAATTTCACTAAAGGATCAATGATTACTCCAGGCGTCTCTATGCTGTCCTCCAGGATGTTTATCCCTTCCCTCTGCCTGGAAGCGCCGTTTGTGCCATTGGCATGTACATGTGCCTCATGCATGATACCTAAGCCAGCATGCCAATTTAGCCCATAACTACGTTTCAGAGCCAGTTGGATCAAATGATCGGCGAAATGTGGATTTTTGGGTAACAACGAGCCGTGCAAGTACGTTCCGTAGGCATTGCGGTAGATGGCACCCTCGCTACCGTCCTGAGCGTTGTTGCCATAGCCCTTGAGGACTTTCCCCAGCGGTTTCGCGGTGCCCAGATAGGTCTGGCCGCCGTGATTCTCGAAGCCAACCAGCGTTTGCCCATCCCAAGTGATCGCTACGTTGCCAATGCAGCGGGGAGCACGCGGGCCTCGATGGACGGTCCAGGCATCGAAGACACCCAGCCCTTTCATATCGGGGCCACTGGCGGGCCGATAGTAGTGGGCCAGGAGTTGATACCCTCCGCAGACAGCTAGCACAGGCATGTCGTCCTCGATGGCTGCCCACAGGCCGATGCTTTTGATATCATAGAGATCCTGAGCCACAGGAGCTTGTTCCCGATCCTGACCACCGCCAATAAACAGCATATCGTAGGCGTCCGGGTCGAGGGCGTCGCCGAGGCCCAGCTCGACCACGCGCAACTGGATGCCGCGCCATTGACAGCGCTGTTTCAGCGTCAGGATATTGCCACGATCACCATAGAGATTCAACTGATCTGGATACAGGTGCCCCAGCGTCAGACTAATCTGTGGGACTGCTCGTTCGTGCCCCTCGTGTTTGTCGCTGTGCTCCCTCATGGCCCAGTCTCCTCCCAATAACGTGGTATCAGGCCGCGATGTTCAAGCTCGCGGTGAATCTCTAGTAATCCTGTATACGTCGGTACAATAAACAATGTTTCGCCTTCTGGGGTTGAGCTAAGCGCTCTATCCAATGCCTGAGCTATGCCATAGGTTTTCTGCGGCAATGCACCGTCTTTTGTGGTTTCGTGTTCTCCAAATGGCAGCTTGTTGGTTACACGACGTGGCCGGGCGGGCTTTGCTTGGCCGCGTTCCCCATGCAACGGACTAGCTGGTACAACGACGATATCTTGTGGCGCAACGCCCGCGTATTTCATGCGCAGAGCTAGGTCGCGTGCTCGTGTGCCTGCTATGGTGAGCGCGGCTAGGTTGCCGCTCGTTTGCTCGAAATCGACATCCCAAATCCACGAGATATCTTTGCCATCAGCGGTATTATCGTTTAAAACGAACAGAACATGGCGTTTTTTTCCATCGCTAAACAGTGTGCGCAGGACTTCATTGAAGCCAGTAGGATTTTTCGCCAACAACATACGTATCGTCCGTCCCGCAACTTGCACACTTTCGCCACGCCCAAAAGCAGGCTTGAACTGTTCAATGCCTGAGACAATCGGGGTCCAGGCCAATTCCAGCGCGTGCGCGGTAGCGATAGCCGCCAGGGCATTATAAATATTATACAGGCCGGGCAAGGGTATCGTGATCTCCCCTTGCTGCCCAGGTGTCTCGACCTGGATGCGCAGGCGGTCAAAGTCATCGCTGGTCACTTTTGTGGCACGTACCTGTGTCTGTGGCCGACTGTAGCCGCAGTTGGGACACGTATAATGCCCGATATGGCTGTAAAAACGCAGAGTATAGGTATATTCGCTGCCACATTTCGCGCAGGTGCGAGTATCCATGACCTGATAGCGTTCAGCGTTGCCTTCCTGGCTTTCCAGGTCCAGGCTGCTATCCTCCATGCCGAAGTAGATTACGCGTCCAGCGAAATGCTCACCCAGACCAGCTATTGTTGGATCGTCGGCGTTGAGCACCAGGATTGTTTCGGGCGAGAGCGTGCTGATGGTGCGTTGCCAGCGTTCCAGCACACTATCGACCTCGCCATAGCGATCAAGCTGGTCGCGGAAGAGATTCGTGAAAACAATCATGCGTGTGGGGATGGTCTTCACGGCTTGGGGTATGACAGCCTCATCCACCTCGAAGATCGAGACGGCCTGGCCTGAGCGGCGCAGCTTGCCATTGGGTTGTGTGCGGATCACGAGGGCACCCGCTATGCCGCGCATAAGATTAGAGCCTTCGCGATTACGCCAGACGCGTAGTCCAGCATCGCTAAGCATAGCCGCAATAAAGCCGCTAGTCGTCGTTTTGCCGTTGGTGCCCGTAACCAGAATACTCCCTTGTTGAAGCTGGGATGAGAGGTGCGTCACAATATCCGGGTAGAGCCGTTGAGCAATCACGCCGGTAATGCTGGTGCCGCCGCCTAAATGTAAACGACGGCTCACTGCACCCGCTGCCCGTCCGCTCACTACAGCCACGCTAGCACGCAGCGAGTTGCCAGCTTTCCTGCTTGACCGGGACGCTGGCGTTGCCCCACTTGCTGGGGGTATGGGCACTGCGGTTTCGCTGAGATTGTCTGCAACGAGTGTTTCAGGCTCACTTGTTGTAGTGGTATGCAACGCTTTTTTACTACTCATGCGTTTTTCTTTGCGAATATTGTTGGCCGGGCGAGATGGCCGATTTTCTTGCATCCAGTTCCTCCACGCCAGTATTTTGAAAACGCTGGCAATAGGTTGGGAACGCTCGGTTAGTACCTTGCCTCTATCGTCAGGGGTCTATTTTTAAAAGAAGCCGCGTCTACGTTCCCGTGTTGCTACGCTAAACGATTCCTAAAAATCTATGTCTTGCTTTATTGCAGCATAGCATGTAGGCCCAAGTGGGGTCAAGATTGTTCCTTGTACATTGCTAGGAATAGTACGTTCTCAGCAGTGCTTCTCTCTCACATGATTGTCAGGCGGCGCTGAGATGATTCTTTAAGCACAGGGTATAGTGCGAGAAAAGAGCCGATGGAAGAAACCCCTTGTCAACGTGTGTTATTCTATGCGCAGAGATGGAACGTGCTTGTGTTTCGGTTGATGCGGTGTTGTCTCGGTGTTAAAAGCGTGTCGTATTGAGTCAGGATCAGGGATAGGTTGATGGCAAAAAAACTAGTTATTGTAGAGTCGCCTGCCAAGGCTAAGACAATCGAGAAATTTTTAGGGCGTGATTTCGAGGTACGTGCCTCGATGGGCCACATTATTGATCTGCCCAAAAAAGGTCTGGGAGTCAATACCCGCAAGGATTTCGCTCCACAGTACGAGGTCATCGAGAAAAAAGACAAGTTGATCGAGGAACTGAGGGCCGCTTCCAGCCGTGCCTCGGAGGTCTACCTAGCCCCTGACCCGGACCGTGAAGGCGAGTTTATTGCCTGGTCGCTTAAGGAGACGCTGGGTCTGAAAAATCCGCATCGGGCTGTCTTCAATGAGATTACCAAGAGCGCAGTTCAGCAGGCTATCAAGATGCCACGCGAGATTAATGAAGATCTTTTTAACGCGCAACAGGCGCGTCGCGTGCTAGATCGTCTGGTTGGGTATAAGATCAGCCCGTTGCTCTGGCGGCGCATCCAGTCAGGCACGAGCGCGGGCCGTGTGCAATCGGTTGCTTTGCGTGTCATCTGTGATCGCGAGGCCGAGATTCGCGCCTTTGTGCCAGAGGAATACTGGACGATCAAAGCGTTTCTCAGTCAAAAGGATGCATCAGAGCGCTTTGAGGCTACACTGATTACCCGTCTAAAAGACATTTCGCTATTGGGTAGCGAAGAGGGCGCTACTGGTGCTGAAGAGGCGGAGGGCGCGTCAGAAAACGAGAAGGCCAACGCGAGCACTTCTGCAGATGAGAAGGGCGTAACGAAGGCGCAGAGTGGCAAGGGTCGTATCAAGATTACCTCACAGGCCGAGTCAGACACGATTCTGGCTGACTTGAAGGGCGCGACCTATACAGTCCTCAAAATTGAGGAGAAAGAGCAGCGCCGCCAGCCCTACCTGCCCTACACTACCAGCACCTTGCAACAGGATGCCTCGGTGCGCCTCTACTTCAAGCCAAAGAAGACCATGAGCGTTGCTCAGCAGCTCTACGAAGGCATTGAGCTGGGCGAGCGCGGTCAGCAGGGCTTGATTACCTATATGCGTACCGATTCGACGCGTATCTCGGAAGAGGCGCAGGGGCAAGTCAAGGAATATATTGCGGCTGAACATGGTCAGCCATACGTGGGTCAGGGGCGCACGGGTAAAGTGAAGGCTACGACCCAGGATGCCCACGAGGCCATCCGTCCCACGGATGTAACGCTGACTCCGCAGGTTGTGAAAGCGCATCTTTCGCCCGATCAGTTTAAACTCTACAACTTGATCTGGCGGCGCTTTGTAGCGAGCTTTATGACGCCAGCGGTCTTCGATACCGTGCGTGTAGACATAGTAGCCGCGCAATATGTGTTCCGTTCAACTGGCTCGCACTTGAAGTTCCCCGGTTTCTATGCGGTTTGGCCGCGTGAAGAAGACGAGCACAACCTGCCGAAGTTGCGTGCGGATGAGGTGCTCGATTTGCGCGAACTCAAACCAGAGCAGCATTTCACCCAGCCACCACCGCGTTTTACCGAGGCCAGCCTGATTAAAAATTTGGAAGAAGAGGGGATTGGCCGTCCCAGCACCTATGTGACGATTATCAGCACCATCCAGGATCGCGGCTATGTGGACCAGGATCAGCGGCGTTTTGTGGCGACTTGGTTGGGCGAGACAGTCAACGAAGTGATGAATAAGCACTTCCCAGATATTGTAGATACGAGCTTTACTGCGGCGATGGAGCGCAAACTTGATGAAGTTGAGGAGGGCCGCCAGTCGTGGACAGATTTCTTACGCAGCTTTTATGGCGACTTTAAAGAGTCGATGAAGAAGGCTGAAGCAGAGATGAACAAGGTGCAGAAGCCGGTTGAGGAAATGGACGAACTCTGCCCCGATTGTAGCCGCAATCTGGTGATCCGCACGGGCCGCTTTGGACGTTTCATCTCCTGTTCTGGTTTCCCTGAGTGCAGCTATCGACGCTCGGTGGTCAATAAAACTGGCGCACTGTGTCCCTTGTGTAGTGGAGATCTGGTTGAGCGCAAGACGCGCCAGAAGAAGCGCATTTTCTATGGTTGCAACAACTATCCAACCTGCACCTTTGCCATGTGGGAGAAGCCCATTCCCGATCCCTGCCCGAAGTGCAATGGCCTGATGGCTGTGGTCAGACCCGGCCAAGACCCCGTATGTTACCAGGAAGTCATCTTGCCCCAGCGCAATAAAATAGAGAAGCCGCATCAGGATGGCACAAGCAAACGTCGTCCTTTCACCCGCACAAAACAAGCTGAGTCCACCAGCGAAGTTGATGGAGTGGAGGAAGTTGCCAAGAAGCCAGCCGCGAAGAGACCTGCTGTAAAGAAGGCTACAGCGACTCGCGCCAAGGCTGCAACCACCACAATAGTGAAAAAGCCATCTGTAAAAAAGACCACTGCCACTGTGGTCAAGAAAACCACAACTGCGGCGACAAAGACCACTGCGGTCAAGAAAGTCCCTGTTGTCAAGAAAACCACAACAACCGCAAAACGGACAACTGTTGCGAAGAAGCCTGCGAGCACTGCGGTAAGGAAATCTGCCGCTCGCTCGTCAACAAGCGAGGCATAGGCTATACACGCAATGGGAGAGGATGGCTTTCCCTTTGCATGTTAATTAGACGGAGGCAAGCTCACGTCTTTACCCGAAGTTCATGGAGTTTGCCTCCCACTATATCTGGGTGTAGAGACGTGAGCTTGCCTTCATCTCAAGAGCCTGAACCCATATGTGCAGTGAGCTTGTCCGATCACATCTTGCTTGCTATGAAGGCGTGCCGTTGTGCGGTACGTCGCAACTGCTGGCTGACTATGCGCCGCCCACCTGGGTGGATGCGCTGCGCGTGCTTTTGGGCTGGGCGGTGGTTGCGGATCTGCTTGCGGTCTGCTCATCTGGTTCGTCAACAGGCTCGCAGGAATGCGGACGCAAAGTGTCCTATTTGCGTGTTCTAATAGGATCACGGCAATGCGAGACCAGCAACTACAAGACATGTAATGATTAGGAGTATCTATGGCTAATGAACTTTGGGTGACGCTCGAAATCGGACCAAAAGGCAAGAAGGTAGCGGCAGCGGCACCGGATTGGCCCGGTCTAGAGCGCGGCGCGAAGACCGGGGAGGCTGCGATTGAAAGGTTGCAATCCTACCTTCCACGCTATGCAAAAGTGGCGAAGCTGGCTGGGATGGATGCAGAGTTTGCG
Source organism: Ktedonobacteraceae bacterium (assembly GCA_039923935.1). Lineage (GTDB taxonomy): Bacteria > Chloroflexota > Ktedonobacteria > Ktedonobacterales > Ktedonobacteraceae > Paraktedonobacter. The sequence continues at coordinate 12,394 of JBDTBU010000242.1, forward strand.
GCCATCACCACCGTCGATGTGGTCGAGCACTATCCGGGCACAGGCTCAACCGATTTCTGGGGCATCTCGTTCGCGTTTTCAGGCATTGATAGGCAAGAACTATCGAGCGAAGAATTGGAACGTGAATTGACCCTGATGCAGGCGTGCTGGGCGTTTTTCGACGACGTGCGTTTGTGTGTGTCGGCTGAGATGCAGAAGGGTCCGCGAGGGGGAGGGCGTGATCGGGATCACATCGTCAGTCATACGATTCGCGTGGAGCAAGAGTGGGCAGAGAAGGTCGGGGTGCCCACTCCCCAGGGTGCGATGCTGATTGACGAGGGTCTGCAAGCGCACCGCGACGCCTATCGCAACGCAATTCGGACGTTCCATTCTGAGGGCAAAATGGCCCGAACCTGGCCGCTCCGGTATCTGATTCGGCACACCGCGTTTCACACGCTGGATCACGCGTGGGAAATGGAAGACAAGAACCTGATAGGCAACCGTACGTGAGATGGGGGCAGAGAGTGTGTAAGGCACCCACCGAGAACGGTGCGCCTACTCTGGGTTCGGTGGACTGTTCTGTGCTATAATCAAAAATAGTTACCACAGTACAGCAGCCGCATTCGGGGAATGATACAGGCAGACCGTTTTTGGGAGGATTTCATGGCGCACGCAGTCACGCTCATTTCCGGCGATGGAACCGGGCCGGAAATTACGGAAGCGACTCGGCGCGTGCTTGAGGCTACCGGGGTAGCGTTTACCTGGGATGTGCAGCAGGCAGGCGCGGAGACACTGGAGAAGTGCGGAACAATTTTACCTGACGCGGTGATTGAGTCGATTAAACGCACTGGCGTTGGTTTGAAGGGTCCCATCACCACCCCGGCTGGTAAAGGCGCACGCAGCGCCAATGTGACGTTACGCAAAAGCCTCGATTTATACGCGAATGTGCGTCCTGCGAAAACGTATCAGGGATTGCGCTCGCGTTATGAGCATATCGATATGATTATTGTGCGCGAAAATACTGAGGATCTCTATGCTGGAATTGAGTTTCAGCGCGGTACACCTGAGTACGAAGAGATGCTGGCAACCATTGCGCGTACAACTGGTCAGCATCTCGACCCAGATTCGGCTATGAGCATCAAATATATTTCTGCCCTAGCTAGTCGGCGCATCGCTAGGTTCGCCTTTGATTACGCCCGCACCAATAGACGGCGCAAAGTGACCGCCGTCCATAAAGCGAATATCATGAAATGCTCTGATGGCCTGTTCTTGTCCACTGTGCACGAGGTTGCTAAAGAGTATCCTGATATTCAATTTGAAGATCGCATTGTGGACAATATGTGTATGCAACTGGTGCAAAAACCAGAAGTGTACGATGTATTGGTATTGCCCAACCTCTATGGTGATATCATCTCTGATCTCTCGGCTGGCCTGATCGGCGGTTTGGGAGTCGCGCCTGGTGCGAACATTGGCAACTCGTGTGCTGTCTTCGAGCCAGTGCATGGGAGTGCGCCCAAGTATGCTGGACAGAATAAAGTCAATCCTATGGCTATGATGTTCTCTGGTGTGCTGATGTTGCGCCACCTCGGCGAACGCGAGGCCGCCAAACGTTTGGAACGCGCCCTAGCCGCTGTGATTGCTGAGGGCAAGAACGTCACCTACGATCTCAAGCCCCGGCCAGATGACCCCAGCGCTGTCGGCACCTCGCAGGTTGCAGATGCCGTGATTGAGAAGATGCAACAGCGTTAATATAACGCATAAAGAGAGCGTCCCATTATGTCTGTCACAAACAAATACAATGGTATGCTCTCTTTATGCGTTAATGGTACGGTTTTAACCTATCATGGTGTTACAGTAATCACTGCCTTCATAGTAGAGTGAATATTGCAGTGGTAATTATAGGTACCGGGCGTATTAAACGCGAGCGCGAACGTTTTGTTTTGTGTGACATTGCTGGTCGTTGCGAACGCGCTGGTCGCGTTGGGGTCGCTTGTGACTGTATGCGGCGCGTCGCTGTTATCAAGCCAGACAACTACCGTGTTCGCTTTGATCGTTAGCGTATCTGGTTGAAAGAAATAGTGACCAGGAGGATTCTCCAACATCTGCACGACAACTGTATTGGTCGTAGCGATAGCTGCCATTTGTGCTGGCGTTACATGAACGACTGCTGCTGGCTGTGCTATGGGGGCTGGATTAGCCGCCGTCGTACTTCCGCAGGCGACTAGGAGCAGGGTGGAGACAACGGCAATGCTCAGGCCAAGCCAGAGCGCTCGTCTCCGTGCAGTAAACCACAATGAATATTTACCCATCAAAAACCTCTACTTTCCACATCTCAAACTGGTTTAAAAAGGCGCACACCTTGAAGGTGAAACGGCTCTATAGGGATGTACGTGGAGAGGTTACAGTAATAGTGTTTGTTTGCTTATTTTACCTTTTCATCCAATAAAGCGAAAATAACTTCCACCAGTTCGTCATATTTCTGTTTTTCTTTGACAACCTGAGTCAAGTTGAAATACTTAAA
>JBDTBU010000243.1:0-4880 GCA_039923935.1 Ktedonobacteraceae bacterium
GGCCAATTGCCAAACATGTCTCCAAAGGGATTCCCGTTCCCGTTTGGATTGCCGTTCTCGTTTGGATTGCCAGGTTTGTGGCAGGGTTTGTTCTCGCACGTTGGGGTGGGCGGCGTGTACTTGCCCATGATGGTTGGCATGGTGCCATCGATAAACCAGTCGCTCACGGTTGGTTCGCCACGTCTGGGTAGCAGGCCGGTGAGGGCGGAGACGGTTCCCTGGTGAACATCATCCGGCTTCACAAAATCGTCGGCGGGATAGTTGTAATGGTCCGAGACGTATTCCATCACGTCGTGCCAGATCGGGCCAGCCCCGGTAATACCGATCACTCCGTTATCCATCGGCGAATTGTCGCTATTACCCACCCAGACGCCCACAGCCACATGCGGCGTATAGCCCATCGTCCAGTTATCAACGAAACTGTTGGTTGTACCCGTTTTGGCGGCTGCGGGACGATCCAGTTCGAGGGGATTGCCAGGGCCAAATTCGTGGTAACGCGCCCCTTTGTCGGAGAGAATGCTACTCATCAAGAAGGCGATTTCCGGGCTGACTGCGCGTACCCCGTGTGGGTGATTGCCGTTATACGTGTAGATCGGGTGCCCCTGGTTATCAGTGATCTCCAGGATCGAGGCTGGTGGCACGCGTACACCCTGATTGGCGAAGGTTCCGTACGCGCTGGTCAGGCTGAGCAGCGAAACCTCTTTAGAACCCAGGGCCAGCGAGGGGCCAAGCTTGGAGAGCGGTTGATCGGCGATGGTAGTCAGGCCCAGCCGTCCAGCCATATTCAAAACGTTTGGCAGGCCCGCGTACTCGATAGTATCGACGGCTGGAATGTTGAACGAGTTGGCAATAGCGGCTCGCACCGTCATGGGAAAGCTGCTATGGAACTGCTGGTCATAGTTTTGCGGCGTATAGTAGCCAGACGGGCTGCTGGCATCTCTCGTTGGATAGACGGTCTGGTGATCGGGAATAATCATTGCAGGGTACCAGCCCATTTCAAAGGCGGTAGCATAGATCACCGGCTTAATCGACGAACCTGGCTGGCGCTGGGCATCGACTGCGGAGTTAAACTGGCCGCGCACCTTGGGATTTGTATCGTCGTATTTCACGCTCCCGTCCATAGCTAGAATCTCCCCATTGAAGGGGTCCAGCACCACCACGGCGGCGTTATTCACATTGTGCGATTGGCTGAGCGGTCCCGCACATCCCAGATATTGTGCGCACGGGTCTTGGTAGAGACGCTGATAGGCAATCGCCTCAACTTTTTTCTCCAGGTCCAGATCAAGCGTGGTGTAGATGTTGAAGCCCCCTTCATAGAGGGTCTGCGCACCCAGCATCGGCACCAGGACTTCATCGACCAGGTAGCGTACAAAGTGGGGAGCCTGGATCATACTGGGATCAACGTAGGGTTTAAAGTCAAATTTTGCCATTTCCTGCTCAGCCTGTTGCTCCTGCTGAGGCTTAATCATATGCAGCTCAACCATCGAATCCAGCACTAATTTCTGGCGATCCAGGGCAGCTTGCTTATTAATCACGGGATCATAGTACGAAGGAAGCTGAGGCAGGCCAGCTAGCATCGAGGACTGCGCGAGATCCAACTGGGCCACAGCGGGCGTACAGTGGGTGTGGGTGCACTTGGGTTGCAGGCCAAAAAAATCCTGCGCTGCGGCCTCCGCGCCATAGTTCAACTCACCATAAAAGATCACGTTCAGATACATCTCCATGATCTTCCATTTGGGCAATTGCTGCGAGATGCCATAGGCCAGGACTGCCTCTTGCGCTTTAACCTGGACCGTACGTGGTTGATTCAGAAAGAGTTGACGCTTGATTAATTGTTGTGTGATCGTACTCGCGCCCTCTACAACACCGTGGCTTTGGTAATTCGCCAGGGCCGCACGCACGATACCCTGGAAATCCACCCCAGAGTTGGTCCAGAACGTATGGTCCTCTGCCGCAACTGTGGCGTCGATCAGGTTTTTAGGAATATCCGTGTAATTGACGTAGGTACGCCTGCCATACCTGGGATCGTTAATCTCATAGAGCAGTTTATCGTTGCGATCATAGATACGCGTGGTTTGGAACGTTGTGTGATTGGCGATCCCATCCAACTGCGGAAGCTGGGATTGATAGTACGCATAAGACACACCCAGAGTTCCGGAGAATATGCTGAACAGGACTGCGAAAACAATCGCCATCGTCATAACCAAACGTGACGCACATTCTCTGTGCCGCTTGGTACGCCTCCCAACACGTTTGTGAGTCACGCGCCGCGTGGCATGCATGCGCTGTAGCCAGCGGCGTCTACGCTGTGTACGCGGGTCAACCTCTTCCGGTACAGGCGACAAAGGGGCAGCGAGTGCTTGTGGCAATGGTGACAACGTACCCGGATTGGATGGCGAGCCACCGTTCAAGCTGCTCGTATGTTCAGACACAGGTAATGACTCAACCTGCTCATCATCGTCTGCGGGCAGATCATCGTGCTCATCACCAGGCTCAGATGGTGCTGCATTCTGCTCGTCTTCGTGTCTATCATCCTTATGCAGAGATGGAGTTTCATTGTGCTCATCACCCTGTACCGGTTGAGCTTTAGCGGACTCTTCATCAGGCAGAGATTGAGACTCGGCGCGTTCATGTCCAATGTTGTGCGGAGCTTGCGTCTCATCATGCTTGTTTTGCTGATCGTCGTACGTACCCATAAATATCACTTGCTGCCCCTCTTACCTCTATTTCAACACGCTGCCAAATGTTCTGACACGCAATAAAATACGTTGAAATAAGAAGATCACTGGCAGCCTCCTTTATTATAGCGAGATGGTCTAAAACACACCAGTTTTAGTAGTTTGAGATGTACTAATGTATGCTGCTCCGATGTGTAACTCTGCGGATTGTTGGACGTAATTACTAAGAGAGAGATTAGATAGGAGTTACGCATGAGCCAGCACGAATTTGAGCCGCGTCAGCAACAGTCTGACGAAGAAATCTACCAACCACAGTATCCCTATACCTGGTCGGGACAGGACCAGCGGGAGGGTATGCCCAGAGATGAGCCGCACGGCAACTATTATAACACGCAAGAGAGCCAATATAAGGTGTCAAATGCGGCGCAGGTACCCTGGTGGGCGCGTGCACAACCACAACAGCGCAGCCCTTTGGTTTTCGTGACTATCGTCATTATCGCGGTTTTCTTTGTGTTCGTGATAGGAGGGTTGGGCATCCTGAGTGTTATACTCGGTGGCCTCTTCCATATTCTGGGGGTGATTCTAGGTGCACTCTTTGCTCTACTCATTTTCATTTTGCTAGTGATCTTTCTCATCCTGGCTGTGATAAGACGCGCTTTTCGCAGGGCGTTTGGAGCTTCCTGGACCTCTGGCAGCCGGGACTGGCGCTCCCAGCGTCGTATGACTAGGCGAGCAGCGAGGCGTTCCTGGCGTGGCTGGTAGCAGGGCGTGCAGTAAGCTCTCTCAACGTGTGGCGCGAGCCAGTTTTTTCGGATATAATAGCGGTGCAAGAGATTTGTCGATGGTAGGGATATGCTACGCTTTGTTGTAGGTGGTAGAGATATGCTTTGAAAGAGGAGCGCAAAAGTATGTTAGGTATACATGATAATATCGATCTGACAGATAGACAGGTGCTACGCAATTTGCTGTATGCACACAATATGCGCCCAAATAAAGCGTTTGGACAAAATTTCCTGATAGATCGCGGAGTCCTGGAGCAAACTGTCGCGGCGGCTGAGTTGGATGCAACCGAACAGGTGCTAGAAGTCGGCGCGGGCACAGGCGTACTGACCCGTGAGCTAGCCAAACATGCACGCCGAGTCGTGGCAGTTGAGCTAGAGAAGGATATGCTAACGTTGCTGGCTGAAACCACCTGTGACTATCCTAATGTAGAGATTCTAGCCCGCAATTTGCTCTACTTGGACCCACAAGAGGTCTTTGGAACAGAACCATATAAGCTGGTGGCGAATCTGCCGTACTATATCACTGCACCAACCTTCCGGCATTTTCTGGAGAGTGGCAATCCGCCGCGTTTGTTTGTGGTAATGGTGCAGTACGAGGTCGCGAAGCGCATGGTGGCCGCACCGGGTGATCTGAGCTTGCTGGGGATAAGTGTGCAGTTTTATGGTAGCCCGCGTATTATCGCGCGTGTGCCAGCAACGGCTTTCTTTCCGGCTCCCAAGGTGGATTCGGCTATTCTGCGCCTGGATGTCCATAATCAGCCGCTTCTGACCCTCAGCGAGCGCGACACGTTCTTTCGTCTTGTACAAGCGGGCTTTTCCGAGAAGCGCAAACAGGTGCATAATTCCTTGTCAAGTGGTTTACATCGCAAGGATGAAGAGATACGCGGATGGCTAACATCGGCGGGTATTGAGGCCAAGCGACGGGCCGAGACATTGAGTATCGAAGAATGGCTACGCGTGTGGCAAGAGGCTAAACTATGACGACGCAGGAAAATTTTTGTAATGACTGTGGAGCGGCAAACCCACTCTCAGCACGCTGCTGCCAGAATTGCGGTACAGTGCTCTCTTTTGCCCACACAACAGGTGTGTTGCCTGAGCAAACACGCCTGGCAAATCGTTATCAACTGGTGCAGAGCATTGGTCAGGGCGGCATGGGCGCGGTCTATAAAGCCACGGATAGCAGCTTTAATGACCGCGCTGTGGCTATCAAAGAAATGAGCAGCGCGGGCCTCTCGCCCAGCCATTTGCAGGAGGCAGAGAACGCATTTACGCACGAGTCTCACTTGCTCGCTGGTCTGTTACATCCCAATTTGCCGCGCATCTACGATCATTTTATCGAAAATGACCGCTCGTATCTGGTGATGGATTTTATCGAGGGCCACACACTAGAAGAATATCTGGAGGAGATCGGCGGCGGGCC